>CALMNJ010000136.1 GCA_937868675.1 uncultured Bacteroidota bacterium
CTACCACAGGAAGAAAACTCGATCATTAAAGTGATTGGAGTAGGCGGCGGCGGCAGCAACGCCGTTAATCACATGTACCGCCAGGGTATCAAAGGTGTGGATTTCATTATTTGTAATACCGACAGGCAGGCGCTTGACAAAAGCCCCGTTCCGAATAAAATACAGCTTGGCGCACGTTCTACCAAAGGACTTGGTGCCGGATCCATTCCGGGAGTGGGCCGCGATGCTGCCCTCGAATCAATCGAAGAGATAAAAAGCTATCTGGGCGAAAGCACTCAAATGGTATTTATAACGGCCGGACTTGGCGGGGGCACAGGCACCGGTGCTGCTCCTGTAATTGCCAGTGTGGCACGCGAGCTGGGCATACTCACCGTAGGCATTGTTACCATTCCATTTGCATTTGAAGGAAAAAAACGCCGCGCGCAGGCCGAGTCAGGGCTCGAGGAGATGAAAAAATACGTGGATACGCTGCTGGTGATCGGTAACGATAAGCTTCGCGAAATATATGGAAACCTCAAAATGAGCGAGGCATTTGCGCATGCCGATGATGTGCTTACCGGCGCCGCAAAAAGCATTGCGGAAATCATCAGTCTTCACATGCATATCAACGTTGACTTCAACGATGTAAAAACTGTGATGAAGGAAAGCGGCGTAGCCATTATGGGATCGGCTGTGGCAAGTGGCGAAAAACGCGCACTCAAAGCGGTTGAAGAGGCTCTTAACTCACCGCTGCTGAACGATAACGATATCAGTGGCGCACGTCATGTGTTACTTAATATCATGAGTGGCGGCGACGATATTGATATGGATGAGTTTGGCGAAATCACCGATTTTATTCAGGAGGCCTCCGGCGGAACGGCTGAACTGATTACCGGTTATGGCAGCGACCCATCGCTGGGCGATAATGTGAGCGTAACAATTATTGCTACAGGCTTTAAATCAACTATGAACACAGGGTTTGAAGCACCTGTGTTCAAAGAACGCAAAATTGTAAACCTTGATGAAAAACCGGCACCGGTTCCGCCGGTTGCCGAAATCAGGCAAACCACTATTGTGGATGAAATAAAAAAAGCGGAAGAGCCTTTTGTATTCACTAAAATTGAAAAGAAAGAAGAAACACCAGTTGAAAACGAGGCCCCTGTACCGCCAGTGTTCACAAAAGAGGAGCCTAAGGAAGAGATCAGCATGATTGTAAGGCCGGTCACTGAAGAAACCAAAATTGAAGCGGTAGAGCCTGTAAGCGAAATGGAGTTTACCTTTAACAACATAAACGACGAGGTAGTAAAATCGCCTGCCGGTGAAGCGAAACAGGTTGAAGAAGCCAGAAGTGAATTTCATGATACAGTGAGCCGCGAGGAACAGATCAAGCTGGCCCAGGAGAGAATACGTAAGCTAAAAGAGATTACTCTTAAAATGAAGAGCCCCGAAGGTCTTGCTGCGCTTGAAAAACAAACTGCCTTCGAAAGAAAGAACATTGTGCTGGAGAATAAAACACCCAGTACGGAGTCGAGCGTGTCACGTTACACCCTGAGCGAAGGGGATGATAAAAAAATAGAAATTCGCCCGAACAATTCCTTTCTGCATGATAATGTTGACTAAGCCAGGTAAAGAATTAATACCGAACTGATGCACCTTTTTTCATTATCTGACAAAACCGGGAGCCTGAAACGTTCCCGGTTTTTTTATTGGGTGCTTACACTCTTGTTTGTTTCTTGTATTTCGTTAAAGGCCCAACTTGATAATGCGTCTTTATTCCTCAATGTAGAGCACGACACGGTGAGGGAGCACGCGCTTTATGCAAAGATCCAGAATCTCAACTTTATGAAAGACAATGAGTATTCGGGCCCCATAGCGGAGGGATACACATTGTTCGGGTATCAGCTCAATACACAAATAGGATATAAACTATCCAAAAACCTGAGCATTGAGGGGGGTATTTTTTTAAGTAAGGATTTTGGAAGAACTGATTTTTTTCAGGTGTTACCCAGCTTTACAATGCGTTATGTAAAGCGGGATTTTAAAATGGCGTTTGGTAATATTGACGGAAGCCTGAATCACCAATTAATAGAGCCCCTGTATAATTTTGAACGGGTAATTTCGAACCGTCTCGAAAGCGGTGCGCAATTCGTTATCAATAAAAAGCACTTTGGTATTGACGCCTGGATTGACTGGCAGTATAAGGAAACCATTTCTTCACCGGAGCCGGAACGGTTTATAACCGGTGGCAGTTTTGATGTTTTTAAGATAAACAACGAAAAGCTGGAATTTAAAATACCTCTGCAAGGTTTGATACGCCACACTGGTGGCCAGCAGGATACGCTCCATCTCGGAACCAGAACCTATTGGAATTATGCAGCGGGCGTTGTGCTTAAATACAAAACAGGGGCCAGGCTTATCAAGGCTATTTATACCGATGTGCGTTATGTAGCCAATGACTATTACCATTACCATGTTGGCAAAACCACTTACCAAAACGGAACCGGTCTGCTGGCCAATATCGGATTTAAGGGATTGTATGATACCGATGTGATGCTCAGTTACTGGTACGGCGACAACTATAACTGCGAAACAGGAGGGTTTTTATATTCTAGTCATTCTTCAGTTCCGGTGTATAGTTATTATTCAGAACGCTACCGCGACCTTCTTATTCTGCGTATCTCCAAAAATTTTGTTCTTGCAAAAGGTACGAATCTGATGGTGAGAATAGAACCAAACTATGACATTCGCAACAACTGGTTCGAAACAGCATTCGGTTTTTATATCAGCCTCGACGAGCGCTTGTGGCTTAAAAACTAAGTACAAAGGCGTGAGCCAGCCTTTGTTATGTTGCATTATAAACAAAATTGCAACAAAGTGGCTCGTATCAGTAATACGTATTAATGTTGGATAAGCGTAAAGAATTCTAATTTTATAAACCTGATTTTGAGTAGTTTAGAACATTTTGAAGCGGATGCATGATGACCTTTCCGTTATTTAATCATACACATAAAAAGACGTAATGAAAGATGCGGAAATCATAGAAGGGATAAGGCGTGGCGATTACAGCCGCTGCGCGAAAAGCCTTTACGGTTATTTTCCTGTAATTAAAAAACACATCTTAAAAAACAGTGGTAATAAAGAGGAGGCAGAAGACGTATTTCAGGATGCTCTGGTTATTTTATTTAGGAAAGCAAAAAGCAACGACTTTGTACTAAAATCCGCTCTTAACACATATATTTTTGGCATTGCACAAAACCTCTGGCACGAGCGCTTGCGAAACATGAATAAAATGCAAGCATCACGGGCGTTACATGAAACCCGGGCTGGTGAGGAATTGAAGGATGCGATAGAAGAGGATGCCAGGGTGCGTCGGGCCTACGAGGCTGTGGCTCTGCTGGGGCAAAAGTGCCGCGATTTGTTGCGCTTGTTTTATTTTAAGAAACTAAGCATGGTGCAGATTGCATCTGAATTGGGATTTGGCAGCGAACAGCTGGCAAAAAACCAAAAATACCGGTGCATTGAGAAGGCAAAACAAATTTATTCAACCTTAAACTGAGCCGTCATGAAGGGATTTACCGAAATAATCGACAAGTACCTGCAGGGCATGCTGAGTGAGGCCGAAAGCATGGCTTTTGAAAAGAAGCTGGATGAAAATGCAGAGCTGAGACGTGAGCTTGAATTGCAGCGCGAAATAATGAAAGGCATAGATCGTTATGCAATAAAATCTGACATTAAAAAAGGGATACGAAAAGCCAAAACAATAAAACTCGTCAAGACTCTGATAGTAGCGGTGGTGACGCTGGCAGCTGTAAGTGCGGTTGTTTTTTTTGTGCTTAAACAAAGCACGCAGACGGGTGAAGGAGATCTGAAATATGAATTAAACGAACTGGGGAATACACAATGGGGAATGCCCGACAAAATGCTGCAGTCGCAGGTTTATAAAATAGACCCTAAACGCGATACGGTGATCGAAACAGAAAATGGCATTGTGTTTCAGTTTGGAGCCAATATTTTTCTGAATAAGTTTGGCGAAAACCCCGAAGAGCCTATTGATATAGAAGTGAAGGAAGCAATGACTCCTGCGGATATTATAAAAGCAGGTCTTTCAACAAGCAGCAACGGACAGTTGCTTGAAACCGGAGGCATGTTTTATATCAACGCAAGGAGCGGCAATGATAACCTGATTATTGATCAAAGACGCTCCATCGGTGTGGCCGTTCCTGCTTCTTCAAAAACTGAAATGATGTTGTTTGACGGCGAGCGACTGGCCAATGGCTCCATCAATTGGGCACAGCCAAAACCTTTGAAAAAAAACCTGGCAACGGTTGATGTGATGGATCTGAATTTTTATCCGCCTTATTTTCTCGATACGCTTGCTGCTTTGGGTTTTGATATAAAAAACAAGGCCCTCACCGATAGCATTTATTATTCATTCGGCAATTACAATATATGTTCTGAAAACTCGTATTACTACATGGACGATACGGCAAAAAGCCCGAAAAGGAATCCTGCCTTACCGGCTCAGGCTCAATATTACGACAAAGACGCAACGCACTCTTATACTACACAAGTTACCGCTACGGCAGGTCAGCCTGTAATCGTTCCGGCTTTAGGCAATCAGGTTTTGAATGTAACCTTGCAATCATCCAATTCCTCTTCAAATCCGGCATCAGCGCCCGCACCCAATGGAGAAAAGCTGTTTAAACAAAACTGCGCTATGTGTCACGATGCGTTTACCGACCGGCAGCTCACCGGCCCGGGCCTGAAAGGCATTTTTAACCGCGCGCCGAAAGGCGACTGGTTGAAGCGGTATATACTGAATAATGAAAAACTGATTCATAGTGGCGATCCTTATGCCAACATGATTTATAACAAATATGGGAAATCGCAAATGACCGTATTTGAGGGCACGCTCAGGGATGCGGATTTGGATGCCATACTGGAATACCTCGGCAGGATGGATATTAAATTGCCGGAGCGCCAGGAAACGTGTATCAAGGAAATAAACCCTTCGCGCATCAAGGCCATCTGGGACAGGAAGTTTAACAACACCTTTGTGGCCACGAGGCAGTTCGAGCAGCGGCTGCGGGCCATATTCAGTACCTGTAACGCAAATTTTCTGGAGCTGTATCTCAAAAATCTGAACAAACCGCTTTATGCATTGGATAGTATTGCCGCTTCCGTGCTTTCGGGTGAGATGTTCGAAGCGCAGCATGTTTTTTATGAGTTTTTCTCGCGCCGCGATGGTGGCGTGGATTTGAACGACAGCACAAATACCATGCTCAGAGCGTATCTGTCTGAAAAGCAAAAAATATACGACGAGGCCGTAAAAAAAACCATGTATAAACTCTATAAAGATGAGTTTAATAAAGGAGAAGAGGCGAAGCTCAGGGAATATGAAAACAATAGTCAGATGGTTGCACGGGTTAAAAACCTATATAGTGAAGAGCTGAAAACAAATTTAAATGAAGCCTACAGGCAACTTGGAAA
>CALMNJ010000137.1 GCA_937868675.1 uncultured Bacteroidota bacterium
CTCGGCCAGCATGGCAATAATTCCAAGCGCCGTTATTATTAAAAGTCCCTTCATTTATCCTGACAGTTTTTTATTTACACTAATTCGTTTTTACTTCATCAACTCCAGCACCTGCTTTGTTCCTATCTCGGCAATATCATTGAGTGGTTTGGGATAGATACCAAAAGTAATAATGGCCGCACAAATAATTATCAGAACGGCTTTTTCGCTCTGAGCCAGTTTTCCAAAAGTAAGCCCTGGCTTTGCCTCGCCAAGCATGATGTTTTGATAGCCACGCAGCATATATACGGCTCCGAGAATAACAGACAAACCGGCAAATGCGGCCATACCCGGGCTAAACTGGTACACTCCGTTAATAAGCAGGAATTCCCCGACAAAACCATTTGTAAGCGGCAAGGCAACCGAACCCAGCATGATCACCAGAAACAGAAACGCAAAATTTCCATTCAGGTTACGTATGCCACCAAGTTCAGCAATCTGACGAGTACCGGTTTGTTGCAATATAATTTCTGCGATAAAAAACAAGCCAACCACATTAACCCCATGGGCCAGCATTTGCATCACAGCGCCCTGCACCCCCTGCTGATTAGCCGATAAAATACCTGCCGAAATAAGACCCACGTGAGCAATGGATGAATAAGCGATCAGGCGTTTGAAGTCTTTTTGCATAATGGCAATAATGGATGCGTACACCACGCCAATTGAAGAAAGCAGAATGGCCGTAGGCCCCCATTGTGCAAGCCCCAGCGGCACCATGGGCAATAACCATTTTATTACCCCAAACGTTCCCATTTTTAGCATAATGCCCGAAAGCAACATGGTGCCCTGGGTTGGTGCCGTTACGTATGTGTCTGGCTGCCAGGTATGAAAAGGGATAATGGGCATTTTGATGGCAAAGGCTATGAATATGAGCCAAAACACGACCCCCTGTTGCGTGGCGGTGAGCGCTTTACCGGCTTCATAAAGGTCGCGAACGGCCCACGACTTTGCTCCGTCAACATTGGTATGGTTGTATAAATAAATGAGGCCAACCAACATAAAAAGCGAACCCAAAAGTGTGTACACGAAAAATTTAAAGGTAATTGCTGCCCGGTTGTCGCCTCCCCACAGCAAACAGATAAAATAAATGGGTATCAGGGCGAGTTCCCAAAATACATAGAACAGGAATCCATCGTTGGCAACAAACACACCAACCAGCGCCATCTGCATCATCAGGATAAGTCCATAAAAACTATTGGGTTTTTCGTACTCGTTTTTATATGAGGAAAGAATGATAAGCGGAACTAAAAACGTGGTAAGCATTACCATGAGCAGTCCCAAAGCATCCATACTAACCCAGTACTGAACGCCGAGCGACGCCACCCAGGGGCGTTTAAATTCAAGCAGCGCTGCAGCGGGGTTGTTGCGGAACTGAAAAAATGCCACGAGCGACAAAACAAACTCAATCACCGACGCGCCCAGTGCGATGTTGCGGGCCCCGTTGCCCTTGGTAAAAAACACCAGCAGCGAGGCCAGCAGTGGAAATACTATTAATAATAATGTCAGCATATATACCGAATACTTATTTCACTATAAAGGTTAATAACAAAATCACGATCACACCAAGCACCATTCCGGTGATGTAAACTGTAATCTGCCCGGTTTGTGCAAGCCTGGCCACCGAGCCTACCGATTTCACCACCGATCCTATTCCATTCACCACCCCATCAATAAGCTGCTTGTCTAAAAACTTGTGGAAAGCCCCCGAGAGAAAATCAATGGGCCGGCGAATCAGATAGTCATAAATTTCATCAATATAATATTTATGATACAGTAATTTCTGCAACACTTTCAGCTCTTCGTCCCTTTCAACAGGAAGAACCTTGTAGCGAACG
>CALMNJ010000138.1 GCA_937868675.1 uncultured Bacteroidota bacterium
GTGTCCGTCGTGCAACGGGGTGCGTCTGAAAAAAGAGGCGCTTTACTTCCGCATTGATAACAAAAATATTTCGGAACTCTCGGATCTGGACGTTTCGCTGCTCCGTGATTTTTTTAATGATATCGAAAAACGGCTTAACAAAAATCAGAATGTAATCGCTAAAGAAGTGCTGAAGGAAATCCGTACCCGTATTCAGTTTTTAATGGAAGTGGCGCTCGATTATGTAACGCTCAATCGCTCATCGCGCTCACTCAGTGGTGGCGAAGCGCAACGCATCCGGCTGGCTACACAAATAGGATCGCAGCTGGTAGGCGTGCTTTACATTCTGGATGAACCAAGCATTGGACTGCATCAGCGCGATAATGCACGCCTGATTGATGCACTTAAAAATCTTCGGGATGTTGGTAACAGCGTGCTGGTGGTGGAGCACGACAAGGACATGATTGTGGAAAGCGACTATGTAATTGACATTGGCCCCGGTGCCGGCGTGCATGGGGGCCGTGTGGTAGCCGGCGCAGCGCCAAAAGAAATGCTGAAGTTCGACACCATGACGGCTCAGTATATTACCGGTAAAAAAAATATTGAGGTTCCAAAAACCAGGCGCAAAGGAAACGGCAAAAAAATAACGCTGAAAGGCTGCACCGGCCACAACCTCCGCAATGTTAATCTGGAGTTGCCTCTTGGTAAATTTATTTGCGTAACGGGTGTAAGCGGCAGCGGCAAGAGCAGTTTGATAAACGAAACGCTTTACCCCATTATGGCGGCGCATTTTTATAATTCCGAAAAAAAGCCGCTGGCATACAAAAGCATCACAGGCCTTGAGCATATTGATAAGGTGATAGACATTGATCAGTCGCCCATTGGCCGCACACCGCGAAGCAATCCGGCCACTTACACCAATGTGTTTACCGATATACGCAATTTGTTTTCGGAAATCCCCGAGGCCAAAATCCGGGGGTATAAACCCGGCCGCTTTTCGTTTAATGTAAAGGGCGGACGCTGCGAAACCTGCGGTGGGGCCGGTGTTAAAACCATCGAGATGAATTTTTTGCCCGATGTGTATGTGAATTGCGATGCCTGCAACGGCAAACGTTACAACCGCGAAACGCTGGAGGTGCGTTACAAAGGCAAATCCATCAGCGATGTGCTCAATATGACTATTGACCAGGCCTGTGCGTTTTTTGAGAACGTGCCAAACATTTACCGTCAGATAAAAACATTGCAGGATGTTGGGCTTGGTTACATTACACTGGGGCAGCAGGCCACAACGCTTAGCGGCGGAGAGGCGCAGCGCGTTAAACTTTCGGAAGAGTTAAGCAAGCGCGATACGGGCAATACATTTTATATTCTGGACGAGCCAACAACAGGCCTGCATTTTGAAGACATCCGGGTGTTGCTGAATGTGCTGAACCGACTGGTGGATCACGGCAATACCGTGCTGGTGATTGAGCATAACCTCGACATTATTAAAGTGGCCGATTATATTGTTGACCTTGGCCCTGAAGGTGGCAAGGGTGGGGGAGAGATTCTGTTTTCGGGAACACCGGAGGAGCTGATAAAAGATAAGCGCAGCCACACCGCAAGGTTTTTGAAGAAGGAGATATAAGGATCAGTTCTGTTAAGGTTTAATTTCGAAAACCGCAAAGTTATTGATGCCAAGTTCGCTGATAACTTTATCGTTCCATTGTTTCAGGTTACGGAGGTTGTGTCCGCGATCCACCGTCTTAAAATAGTCCTCTTCCATTAATTTAATGCGCACAAGGGTCTTGTTGTAAGCTGCCTCCAGGTTGCTCAATGTTTGTGGCATTGCACGTATCTCCTTTTCCATTTTTCGGCGTTCAATTTCCATCAGGTCAAAATAAATATTGTAAAAACAATTGGTAACAGGCTCTTCCTGCAAATAGTAATAACTCTTATACACATCAAACACCGTTGCCGAGAAATGTGAGAGGCTGTCGGAATATTGGTTAATGTCCAGAAAAATCTGAGCTTTTACATTGTAAAGCTGATACAGAAATGCGCCGTTTTTAGTCGTTGCTTTTGTTGTGTCGTGAGGAATGGCGCCCGACTTGATGGTGAGACGCTGTTTGCCCGACCATAACAGATAACTGTATTCAAAAAATTGTGAGTGTTCTAATCCCTTGGCTGGTCTTCCCGGGTTTTTGTAGTTAAGTAGCACGCCGTTTGTTCTAAAATAGGCAATGCCTTTTTTCATTTTGTCGGAATAGACCAACCCGTCATTATTATTCCAGAAGTTTTCGTTGTAACTGAGCGAGGCTATTTTGCGGTAATCGTCAAACTCCGGATCGTAATCAAAATAGGGTAAAATAAAGGGAGCGTTGTAATCATAAAAGTATAATAAACCTTTGCAGTTAACGGTCCTGGACGAATCGCCCGCCTCGTAATTAATGTTGTAATCAAAATCAAGGTGCCGTGGCAACCCCGCTTCATCAAATGTTTTTACAATCCTTAGCCCCACGTTATTTATTTTTCCATCCGAAAAAAGTGGTACAAAAGGGTGCTTTCCAGCCGAATCGTTTTGCATGATGAGTTTAAGCAGGCGGCTGCTTTTTTTATCAATCCATACTTCACCGGAAAATCCTTGTTGTCGCGCACCAGTTGGTGTAAAAGCGATGTGATATACAGGTTTTATGGTATCGTAAATATCTTCAATTTTCAGCGTAAAGTTTTTTCGCAACTGCCTGCCCTTAAAGTAAAAGGGAACCAGAGGAAAACTGCCATCGTTGCTTGTAAGGCTTAAAAAGGTAATGGCTTTTGAAGTGTTTTTGTTCACAAAGTAACGTTGCCTGTACTGCGCCATGCCAACCCGTCCGTTTTTAAAGCCCAGATCGGTAATGCCCGCTGCGTTAAGGCTGGCATTGTAGTAACATTCGAGCAGTTCTACGGGCTGTTTTTTTACATCACTTTGAAGCACAAAATAAGCTTTGCTCCGCCACGGTTTACTTTTTTCGAGCGTTTTTCGGCAGCGTTCAAAAAGTTCGTAGGCAAAGTTGTTGTCAACAACCTGTACTTCTCCAAGCCAGTTTTGCCGGGTTTTCAGTTTAATAATATTGTTGCGCATCAGCGCCGTAACGGCTATTTCGCTGGTCTGGTAGGCAATGTTTACAATTACCAGGGTATCGTTATTGGCAGGTGCCGGTATTCTGAAATTTCCATCCTCATTGCATACCCAGCCTTTGCTGCTGCCTTTTAAACCAACAGCGCAAAAAGGCACAGGCTCGCCGGTAGCGGCATCGCGTACAAAACCTTCTACAAAAATCTGGGCGTTAAAACAGGTGGCTGTAACCAGTACAAACAGCAGGGTAAAAAAACAGGAGCGCATGAAGCCGGAAACATGCTCAGGCCTCGGCTTCAATGCCGCCAATCGCAATTTTGTTTTCGCGGCAAAACTTCACAAGCGTTATTTCGGCCTCCACTTTTTCGTGTTCGGCGGCGGCATGCTCGGCATCCCACAGCACACGGGCCCGGTCAAATTTTTCTTTGTCGTTTTCAATACGACTGGCTTTTATAAAGGCTGCAAACAAACTGTCAATCACCTGCCAGGCGCCCTCGTTATTGATTTTAAGGCTTTCAAGAAGTAACTGACGTTTTTTAAAACTGATATCGCGGGCATTTTCTATTCCGTAATGTTCGGCAAACCGGTAGAGGTATTGCATCAGCACATGTTTCTTATCGTTATCCATGGCAACTTGCTTTTTGATTTCACTAAATGTATAAAATAATTTCCTTAAAAAAATAGACCTTCAGCAGCATCATACGGTTTTTGTGTATGGCTTTAAAAAATGTTGTGGCCGTAAGCTTTTTTGCAGGAGATTCAGTGATAAGAAAAAATAAGAAAGACAAAGCCGTTACGCCGGGCTTTATTTCCAGCTTAATGTTTTGGTGCGGTACGGTGTTTGTGAATTATTGAGATAATACTCCACTCTGCAACTGCCCGACTTGCAGGGCACAATCCGCAAATCGCCCGATTTCATTCCTGTGACAGAGTATTCGAGCAGACCGGTAGCAACCATTCCTTTAACCCAGTTTACTACCGAGGTACCATCCACCGTAAACGCGCAGGGATCTGACCCGGTGCTGACAATGCGTATGGTCAGCGTAGCGCCCTGTGCCACATCGGCTTTCATGCTATACGAGTAAAGGTTTGAAGTGCCGGGCACGGTGCCGCTTTTAATCGTGAGGGTGTCGAACCTCAGGATATTACCCCCAAAATTACCTGTAAAAGGGAAGGTTACTTTGCAGGCCGAACAGTTGGGGCCTCCGCAGTCAATGTCTGTTTCGCCCTGATTCTGCAGGCCGTCGCTGCAGGTTTGGCAGGGCTTGCACGGGCCGCCGCAATCAATCCAGTATTCATCCTGATTCAGCAAACCATCCGAGCAGGTTTCGGCTGTTTTGGTTACCTTTTTACAATGCAGCAGCAAGAGGGCCGTAAATACTGTAAGGATCGCAACAACGGGAAGTGATTTTTTTATCATAGCCTGAATAAAGGTAAGGCAACTCGGGCAGTTAAAAAAGCCCAATGAGGCGATCGCTTATTTCTGCAAGGTGTTTGGTTTCGGTTATAAGCGGTGGCGCGATGCGCATGGCCGTCGGGCAAAACAAAAACCAGTCGCTTATTAAACCGTTTTGGAGGCACCGCTTTATAACCTGCATGTTCTTTTCTTCGTTTCCAAAATCAATGGCACCAAGCCCTCCGGTTATGCGCAGTTCCGTGATTGCGGGATGCTTTACTTTTGTGCGGATGGTGTTCTCAATCTCTGTAGCATTTAACCACAGTTTGTTATGCGTTATCGTTTCGAGTGTAGCTTGTGCGGCAGCCACGCACACCGCATTGCCACCAAACGTATTGATGTGGCCCAGCACGGGGTTATGACTCAGGCAGCTCATGAGTTCGCGCGAGGCTACAAAAGCACCTATGGGCATGCCGCCACCCATGCCTTTGGCTATTAGCAAAATATCGGGTACAACCTGGTATTGTTCGAAGGCAAAAAGGGTACCGGTGCGTCCAAAACCGGTTTGTATTTCATCAAACACCAGCAGGGCGCCGGTTTCATTGCATTTTTTGCGAAGGGCTTCAATGTATTCCTTATTACCCGGCCTTACTCCGGCTTCGCCCTGAACGGGTTCCACAAACACGGCGGCGGTGGCGGTTGTTATTTCCTGAAGCTGAGCTTCGTTGTTAAAGTCGAGTGTTTTTGTACCGGGCAGCAGGGGCCTGAAACTGTTTTTAAAAAACTCGTCGCCCATTAAACTCAGCGCGCCCTGCGTGCTGCCGTGATAGGCGTTTTTAAAACTGATGATTTCGTTTCTTCCGGTGGCGCGTTTGGCCAGTTTCATGGCGCCTTCCACCGCCTCGCTGCCGCCGGTGGTAAAAAAAACAGAGTGGAGGGGTTCCGGCAAAAAAGCACAGAGGGTTTCGGCGTACTTTACCTGCGGCTGCTGGTTAAACTCGCCATACACCATCAGGTGCATGTATTTTTCAGCTTGCTCTTTCACCGCCTTCACCACGGCCGGATGACAATGCCCCAGGCTGCTAACCGAAATGCCGCTGATCAGATCAATGTACCCGGTTCCGTTTTGGTCTGTGAGCGTAATGCCCTGTGCATGGCTGATGTTAATGTCAACGCCCATCATGGGCAGATCGGAGGTTTGCGCTACATGGCGCAGAAATATCTGACGCTGGTTCAAATTAAGGTAGAAAGCCTAAAGTTAAAATAAAAAGATGATACATGATGCAGGACGCAGGATGCAGGACACATGACGCAGGACACATGACGCAAGACTCATGACACATGACACATGACACAAGACGCATGACGCAAGACTCATGACACAAGACTCATGACACAAGACTCATGACACAAGACTCATGACTCATGACGCATTATTTATAACAGGCGATGTAAATGCGATTTATTAAACCGCAAAATTGCGCCAGTGATTGCAGCGGAAAGCCCGCAGTGAAGCGATAGCGGAACGAGGACTTGCAGCGCAAAGCACGGTGACACCTGCGGCTATGCCGCAATAAAACGGGCCGCAGGGGGCAGGCGCCCAAAAAATTAAAAGACTACGTTTTTACAAGATTAATAAAAAGCTCGCGTCCCTCACGTGGCTTAATGGAATTGTGGCAGGCTGCGTAGGTGTGAATGCTGAAAAGATTCCGGAAATAGGCCCTGTACTCCTGAGCGTTGCCGCCAAAGGGAGGTTTGTCGGCATTGAGCGCATCGTTAAAGAGCAAGCCTACCAGCTTGCCGCCCGGCTTTAACAGCGCGTGCATTTTGCGAAAGTAGGTTTGCCGAAGGGTGGGGTTGATGGCACAGAAAAAAGTTTGTTCAAGTATTAAATCAAAAGGGGCCAGGCCGAGTTCAAAAAAATCGGACGCAATCAGGTTTTCGGTTTTGATGGCCGGGCAGCGTTGTTTTAAATTGCTAAGCGCCTGCGGGGCAAAGTCGCACACAAACACGTTGCCGAAGCCAAGGTTTGTAAGGTATTCGGCTTCGTACGAATTGCCTGCCCCGGGTATAAGGATGCGCAGGGTTTTATCCTGTAGCTGATCAATGTACTCTTTAAGCGGGGTTGAAACCTGGCCCACATCCCAGCCAAAATCGTTGGTAAGGTAGCGGTTGTTCCAGTAACTGCCGGAGAGTTCGGGAATCATTTGTGGTCTTTGTTTACAAACTTAACCGATTCTACACTTTGGCGGTTGCGTTTCAAAATGGTGATCTCGTAGCCATCGCAGATGCGTTTATCGTTTACCGGCGGAATGCGCCCGAAGATATAATTGATGTAGCCCGACACCGTTTCGTATTGCGGATTTTCGGGTAAGGCGGCAGGCAACACGGCGTTTACATCGGTAATGGGTACCTGTGCATTGACAATAAATTCGTTGTCGCCTCTGCGTTCCACGGCCGGTTTTTCCTCGTCGTGCTCGTCCTGTATTTCGCCCACCAGTTCTTCAATAATATCCTCCATGGTAATAAGGCCGGCAGTAGAGCCAAACTCGTTGGTAACAATGGCCATCTGGATGTGGTGTTTCTGAAAATCGCGGAGCAGTTCGTTTATTTTCATGCTTTCGGGCACAAAATGTGCGGGGCGCATAATGTCTTTAAGCGAGGTGAATTTTTTATCAATCAGGGTTCTGAGCAGGTCCTTGCTGTGCACAATGCCAATGATGTTATCAATATCACCCATATATATCGGCAGGCGCGAAAAGCCCTCGTCAATCACACGGCGGGTAATTTCGTCGCGGCCCTGTTCCACATCCAGCGCCGACATGCGGTTTTGCGGCACCATGATTTGTTTTACAATGCGGTCGTCGAAATCGAACACGTTTTGAATGAGTTCGTTTTCGCTTGGTTTTATTACGCCACCTTCTTCGCTTTCGGTAAGTATGAGGCGCAACTCTTCTTCCGAGTGTACTTCCTCGTCCATGCTTTTAATGCCCATCATGCGCAGCAGCAGGTTGGATGATTTGTGGAGCAGCCAGATAAAGGGTCTGAACACCACGTAAAAAATGCGCAGGGGCAGCGAAATAAAAAGGGCGGTATTGAGCGAGTATTTAATGCCCAGCATTTTGGGGATTTGTTCGCCCAGGGTAATGTGCAGAAAGGTAATAAGGGCGAATGCAACCGGAATGGAAAGGCTGTGAATGACCCAGCCATTGGGCGAGGCTCCAAAGGTCTCGAAAATGCTTCGCACCAGCTTGGCCACCACGTCTTCGCCAATCCAGCCCAGGGCCAGACTGGAGAGGGTAATGCCCAGCTGCGTGGCGGAGATGGTGGAGTCGAGTTTTTCGGTGAGGCCTTTGGCTGTTTTGGCCCGCTTGCTGCCTTTTTGCAGCTTAAGGTCGAGCTGCGAGGAACGTACTTTTACGAGCGAGAATTCGGAGGCCACAAAAAAGCCGTTTAAAAAAACAAGCAAAAGGGTAAGAAAAAGATCAAGGATCATAATGTATTTGTTTGCGCGTTATTACAGTTTGGCCAACTGGTTTTCTTTAAGCGCTATAATTTGTTTCAGCAGGTTGATTTCTTCAATGAGCTGGTTTCTGGTTTTGGAATCATCCTCGCCGGTCCACAGTTGGTTAACGTAGTAGGGCTTTTGCTGATGGTCGAACGCCTGCTGGCCCGGGATGCGGAAAAAGCTGTACAGGGGTACTTTCAGGATTTTTGAAATGGCTTCGAGGTTGCGTATTTCGAGGGTTTTGTTGTTGAGTTCGTGGGTAAGGCCATCGGGGGTCATGTGGAGGTAATCGGCCAGCTGGGCGAAGGTATAATTCTCGCGTTGCAGAATTTCAACCACTTTGTCTTTCATGCTCATCATACAAAGATAACATTTAGGGGGTAAGCGCAAAGCAAAAAAGCCGGCATTGGAGGCCGGCTTTTATTACTTTACAGTGTATTAATGTATTACTCGGCGGTTTCGGCCACCTGCACTTTTTCGCGGATGCGGGCGGCTTTACCGGTAAGCTCGCGCAGATAGAACAATTTGGCGCGGCGAACGATACCTACTTTGTTTACGTTGATGCTTTCGATAAAAGGGGAGGCGAGTGGGAAAATACGCTCAACACCAACGCCGTTGCTAATTTTGCGCACGGTGAAGGAAGCGGTTGAACGCTCGTTTTTGCGTTGAATTACCACGCCTGTGAACTGCTGGATGCGCTCTTTGTCGCCCTCTTTGATTTTGTATGAAACCGTTACGGTATCGCCGGCTTTAAAGTTTGGATGTTTGGCTACCGGATTTAACTGGTTCTTTACGTAGTCTAATAAAATGCTCATTTTACTTCGTTTTAAAATTATATGTTCCAGCATACTTTGCCTCGTGCAAACAGCGGCTTTGAAACAGGGCGACAAATATAGGATTTTTTTACTGAAAGCGGCAAATTTTTTGTGACTATTGGGGGTAATTGAGCACATTTTGTTATTTTTGCGGCCTAAATCCCTCATAAGGATACCAATGCCCGGGTGGTGGAACTGGTAGACACGTACGTTTGAGGGGCGTATGCCGTAAGGCGTAGGGGTTCAAGTCCCCTCCCGGGTACAAGTGGGAAAGCCTGACGAAAAGTCGGGCTTTTTCGTTTGATCTACCCTCAGCAAATGGCCTATTTTCAAGCCGTTTGGAAGAAACATAGGGTTCAGATAAGCGGTTCGACCGCCCACTTCTTCCTTGGTAAAACCACCCAAAAAAATGCCTTTTAAGAGGTTTTGTTTGTAAGCAGCGTCCTTTGCCTGTCCGTATATCCAGCCTAAATCCGTCAAATAAGGTAATGCCTGGTTGTAAGTATCAAGAGTTTTTCCGTCATCCTTTTGCATATCCGTCAGTTCAATCTGTTTTTTACGGATTTCTGACGAATAAACGGGATACCACTTTTCGTAAGTCGCCTGTGAAATGGTATTGGTAATGTACTTTTCTTCTAACGAGCTTAGTTTCTCATTTAGCTGGTCAAATTCGGACTGAGTTTTTTGGAGCAGGATATGTTTGTGCTTTAATGTTTCTTCCAGTTTTATACACGCTTCTATTTGCAGTGCCTTCATATCTTTTTCATTTAAAGAAAGTCCAGCAAGGATTTTGGATATTTCCTCGTGGGTGGTATTGGCGCTATAGTTTTCGCGCAGGCACTTTTTGCACCTGTAGTAATAATAGTAACTCGAGCGGCCCTTGGATTTACCTCCGGTATGCAAGCCGCCGCATCCTTTACAAAGTATCCAGCCTCGTAAAGGGATGTTCTCATCAACAGTTTTTGGGCCCTGTGGTTTTATCTTATCCTGTAATTTGTAATAGGCCTTCCAGAATTTATCCTCAGGAACAATGGCCTCATGCAGCCCTTTTACTACTTTGCTGGTTTCGTCCTTATAGTTAGGCGTCACAATCAGGCCGGCATAAGTATGGTTGGTAAGGATTCTTTGCAGGGCATCGTGCGCTTTTAGGGAAACTCCTTTTGCTTTTACTCTTTCTTTTATTACAGGGAATGAGATGCCCATTAAAAAATCATCGAAAATCTGCTCAATAATTGGGCTTTCGCTTTTGTTTACGGTTATGATGGGTTTGTCCTCGGTATCTCTTGCATTGTCATAGCCCAAAGGAGCGACTCCAATAAACCTGCCCTGGCATTTAGCCGACCAAACGCCGAACTTCGACCTGTCGGAAATTACCCGTCTTTCAAATTCGGCTGTTACCAAAAGGTCGGCCCGTGTTTTAAAGAAGAAGGGTGAATGCGGGTCTATAAAGAAGTTCTCCATTACGGAGAGCAGCTTTATGTTCCACTTTTGTTCCAGCTTTTCGATAACTGCCATTCCTTCTGCGGCATTGCGGATAAGCCGGTCATATTTGGTAACTATCAGGTAGTCTATTTTATTCTTGTTTTTGGCCAGTTCTTTTTCGAGCTGCTTCCACTGTGGCCTGTTAAAGTTTTTGGCCGAATATCCTTCATCCACAAAAGTTTTTACTACCTGTATTCCATGCTTTAAAGCGTACTCCGTATTCATCTTCTCCTGCCCTGATAAACTGAAATTGGACTGATCTTCCTCGGAAATTCTTATATACTGATAAGCGACTTTCATAAGTTTAAATGATTTTTGAGCCGTTTTACCGCCCTCTATTCTCTAATATACTAAATTTTACCG
This sequence comes from uncultured Bacteroidota bacterium, assembly GCA_937868675.1. Lineage (GTDB taxonomy): Bacteria > Bacteroidota > Bacteroidia > B-17B0 > Aurantibacillaceae > Aurantibacillus. The sequence continues at coordinate 10,641 of CALMNJ010000138.1, forward strand.
TGGTTCACAACTGCATTTACAAATATTTCTGCAATCAGCTTAATCATTCGCACCTCCTCCTCTGAAAAGCCCTCCAAATGGTTGTTGCGGGTAGAGTTAAGATTCACATCCGGTTTATCATCTCCTCTTGATTTTATGTCTTTCCGCTTTTTCACAGTACCCGCTTTTAATTCTTACATACCGAAATCCAACTGGTCAAACTTCACCCGGTGTACTATTTCGGTTAGTTCGTATCGCGATGCTATTAACAGTGCCTTGGTGTTTCTTGAAAACCTTACTGTAACCGCTTCATCCTCTGCTTGCAGGCAAAACTTCTGGAGGTTATCGTAGTAATTATTCATTTCATCCCAATACGGATAATCGACGGGTAGCTCCTCAAAAACCTGCGAGTTGATAAACTGATGAAAGGCATTGCAGATGTCTTTTAAATCATCGAGAGGAATGCTTCTCAATTCAGAAATGGCCAGCAGGCTTTCCACCAGGCACAAATAGCGGGTATTTACCCATTTGGAGTATAATGGGTAATAGTAGTTGAACGCTGCCAGAAAGTACTCCCGATTCCTGGAATTAACTGTATTGCCAATATAATCAACGAAAGAACTGTAATATGCTTTTTCCGTTTTGTTCCCTTCTGTATTTATACCGGGCCTTGACGGCTCTTCTGTTGAAATGACGGGTGTCCCTGTTCCACCTGACGCTTGTTCCTTATCAGTTGATTCGGTTTGAGGCGCAGTCCTGAAAGGAATGCTTCCCTCCCTCTGCATTGCTGAGATGTTCTTTCTCGACATATAGGCCTGTTGCCTGCATGCTTGCCCGCAATAAACGGCATCTGCTCGTTTTGGTTGAAAGGGCTTACCACAATTATCACATAGACGTTCCATGATCGTTATCTCCAGTTAAGTTCATCGTGCGAGGCGTGGCGGAAAATATCGTATTCGTCCAGGAGCCTTTTGATTTCGCTGACGGCATTTCTGCTTTTTGCGTCAGTTTTATCGTACTGAAGCGTCATTACAAAATACCACCTGTGGCGGCTGGCCTCGGTTATTTCGTGGCTTAGTTTTTCTGATACAATGATGTCGAAGATGTCTGGCACCATATCCATTGGAACTTTGATGGTTTCTTCGTCCAAATTATTATTGCTACTCGTTTTCATGTCAGGGTATTTTAAAGGTTAAAGTT
>CALMNJ010000139.1 GCA_937868675.1 uncultured Bacteroidota bacterium
ACTTTCTTAATCATTAGAATTGACTTTCCTTCCACTTGGGATTGCATTGGCAAGGGCAGGCTTGAGGACAATTTTCTAATCAAAAGATTTCCTTTCACTATTAACTTAACTTTGTCTCCTGGACATGTTCTCCTTTCTCTATTGGATAGAATGCACTAACATTTCATTTACATTGACCACATCGTTAACGAACACCTCTGTTTGCTTTCTTATCTCCTCATTCTTCACATGCGCATTCTGAAGAGATACCAGTTAATGCTTTACCCCATCTATTTCCTCCTTAAATACTTCCAGCTACCGTTTTAGTTCCTCATTTTCATTTTCTTTGTTTTAATAGTTATTATAAAACCAAAGATATTAAAAAGAAAGGCACTCTTCCAAATAAAAAACAGCTTTTTTACCAATGGTCATTTTTTTGCTATAAGTGTACATTTGTAGGGCCTTTTAACACTATTTCAGTAAGTTTTTATACTAATATTTAAGCGGTAATACCACCTGTTACAAATAATTTATATTTGCCCGAATTAATGCAAATTATATCCAACTAAAAATGAAAAAAATTCTTGTCTCCCTCTTTGTTGCCGCAGCCTTTGCAGTTACAGCACAGGACACACACAAACGTCCCGATAACTGGTTCAATCTCGATCCCGTAAACGACAAAGTGAACGGTGTTGGCACCGAAAAAGCTTATGCAGAGTTGCTAAAGGACAAAAAAGCGACCACAATTATAGTAGGCGTGCTCGACAGCGGAGTTGATTTTGATCATGAAGACCTTAAGGAGGTGATGTGGACCAACCCAGGTGAAATACCAGGCAATGGTGTGGATGACGACAAAAACGGGTATATTGACGACATACACGGCTGGAATTTTATAGGTGGCAGGGATGGCAAAAATGTATCGGACGACAATCTGGAAATGACCCGCCTGATGCGCAAGCTAAAACCAAAGTACGAAGGCAAAACTGAAAAAGACTTCCAAAACAAACAGGATAAAGAAGAACTGAAGCTCTACAGCGCAGTAAAAGAAGATTTTACAAAAACCAAAGAACAGTTTGAAACCAATTATAATGCAGTAAAGTTCCTGCTCACAAACCTAAACGACATTAAAACAAAAATTAAGGAACAGCAAAAGGTTGAAAAAATAGGCGTTAAAGAGGTAGAGGCCTTTAACGCCGCAGAAAAAGCCGATGTGCGTGCAAAAAATATAGCACTCAATTTCATGAAACGTGGCGGCGAAGAAACCGATCTTGACGATGTTATAAAAGGCCTTGACGAAGCGTACAAGCAATTCAAATCTTATGTGGAATGCGGCCTTAATCCGGAGTTTGACCCACGCTCCATTGTTGGTGACGATTATACTAATTCGGCCGAAAGGTATTATGGAAACAACGACTGCAATGGCCCTGATAGTTTTCATGGCACGCACGTGGCCGGTATTATTGCCGCTTCGCGTAAAAACGGCGTAGGCATGGATGGAATTGCCGCCAATGTTCGTATTATGGCGGTTCGTTGTGTTCCTGCCGGCGATGAACGTGATAAGGACGTGGCTAACGCTATCCGGTATGCCGTTGATAATGGCGCAAAAATTTTGAACATGAGCTTCGGAAAAAAATACAGCTGGGATAAAAAAGCAGTTGACGACGCTGTAAAGTATGCCGAAAGTAAAGGCGTTTTAATTATTCATGCAGCCGGCAACGATAATCTAGACATTGATCGGGTTACCCACTACCCGTGCAAAAAATTTGAAGGTAAAGGCGAAGCCACCAATTTTATGGACATCGGCGCCCTTAGTTGGGAACCGGACTCAAAAATCGTGGCATCGTTCTCAAACTATGGCAAAAAAACCGTGGATCTTTTTGCACCCGGTGTTGATATTTATTCAACCACGCCAAAAAACGGTTACAAAGACGCCAGTGGTACCAGTATGGCCTCGCCAGTAACCTGCGGTGTTGCAGCGGTACTCAAATCTTACTATCCACAGCTTACACCTCAACAGATAAAAAAAATACTGATCAAAAGCAGTGTTAAAACGTACAAGTCTAAAAAGGTTATCAAGCCAGGTACAAAAGACGAACTGGTGAAATTTGAAAAGCTAAGTAAAAACGGTGGAGTGGTAAACCTTTATGAAGCCATAAAACTGGCCGAAAAAGCTACAAAAACAAAAACCTGATAATTAATTCATGTCTTTTTAATACTGTTTTTTAGTTCTGGTTTACGCTGTTTACGAGGCTTCGGTTTATTTGTACTTTTCTTTGCTGCGACACGTTTTGACCTAGGCATTGTTTTAGTTCTTTCTTTGCCAAATAATTCGGCATCCTTATAACGCCACAAATACCTGCAGGCAAGGGTACGGTGTGGCCGCCATGATTCGGCAATTAGGGTCATTTGTCGTAAAAGTTCCTTTTTTTGCGCCTCTACCTTGTATAAGGCTTTTATGCCGTTCTGAATCCCCAAATCATCAATCGGGAACACATCCGGCCTATCGAGACTAAACATCAGGATCATTTCAACAGTCCACCTGCCCACCCCTTTTATCTGCACCAGGTATTCAATCAGTTCATCATCCTGCTTGTGCTTCAGGCGCCCGTAGTCAAGCGTTTCCTGAATCGAAAATCGGGCAATATTTTTCAGGTAGCCTGCCTTCTGAAAAGAGAGCCCAGCGGCGCGCAGTTTTTCATCCTTCATTTTAAGAACCT
>CALMNJ010000140.1 GCA_937868675.1 uncultured Bacteroidota bacterium
AAACTCGGCAGCGCCTTCTACCCTGCCTTTAAACGTAACCTCATACTGGGAGTTGAATTTGCTTTTTGTGCAAAGTTGCTGATAACAGAATTTTACATCGTTGGCCGTTACGGTTCGCCCGCTGCCATCGGTAAAACAGGGGTTATTGTGGAATTTAATATCCTGCCGGATATGAAACGTGTATTCTTTTTTGTCTGGGCTGATATCCCATGCCCGCGCCACCGCCGGTTTTATACTCAGGTCTGACGGATTGTACCTTACAAGCCCTTCGTAAACCTGTGATGCCACGTGGAACGAATTGAGTTCACTCAGCGCCACAGGCACGAGTGTGGTTATTTCTTCCAGCTCGTTTACCCTTAATGTGCCTCCAAATGAAACCCCGCCAAGGGCCACACCTCTGTCGCGACCTTTTTTTGATCCGCAAAAATTAACCGATACTGAAATGATGACAAGTAAAGCAATCGTAAATGTTTTTTTCATGGTACATAAATTTAAGATTGAACAATGACAGGTACCTGGTGCGTGAAACCATACTAAAGTTAATTAAATTGTCTCAAAAAGACAACCCCTGAAGGTTAAATCAGCTCAAGAACAACCGGACAGTGATCGCTGTGCATGGCTTCGGGCAAAATTACAGCCCGGCTCAGTCTGTTTTTGAGGTTCCCGGAGGCCATGTTGTAATCAATACGCCAGCCAAGGTTTTTACCTCTTGATCCAGCCCTGAAACTCCACCATGTGTAATGATGAGGCTGTTGATTAAAGTGTCTGAAGGTGTCAATAAATCCTGAATTAATAAATTGCTCCATCCATTCCCGCTCCTCGGGCAGAAAGCCACTGGTGTTTGCATTCGAAACCGGATTATGTATATCAATTGCCTTATGGCAAATGTTGAAGTCACCGGAAAGAACCAGATTTGGAAATTTTACTTTGAGATCATTGACATATTTCTGATAGTCCGAAAGCCATTTCATCTTAAAAGCCTGCCGTTCGTCGCCGCTGCTGCCACTGGGATGGTAAACACTCATTACGGAAACATCTTTGAAATCAGCACGCAAAATACGGCCTTCGTCATCGTAAGCTTTTATACCACATCCATATTCAACGTGAAGGGGTTTTTCTTTTGAAAAAATAGCCACACCACTGTATCCCTTTTTTTGCGCCGGATACCAGTAATGGTGATAACCAAGCTCCTCAAATTCAAATACACCTACCTGTTCAGGGCTGGCTTTAATTTCCTGTAGGCATAATACATCCGGCGCCGCGTTACGCACCCATTCAATGAGCCCTTTGCCCATGGCAGCGCGGATTCCATTTACGTTATATGTAATGATTCTCACAGGATGAAGATATAGATTAAAAACGGCTGTTTCTAAAAAGGGAATACCAATTACCTGATTTTGCTCTTTTTTCCCTTTTTGCTTTCAAGCAGGGCAATTATTTTCTTAAGATAGCTGATTTCATTTTTTAGCATGGTGTTTTCCTGCTGAAGTTTAGTAAGCGTGTCTATCCCAGCTTTATTGTACGTTGCCTCATTTTCACCCACGTTAAAGGATTTGATCCCCTCATGAGAATACTCTTTTTGAGAAGAATAGAGCGAAAAGAAATCACAACTCAGAACGCGCCCTATCTTGTTAAGCAGATCGGTATCTACACTTTCGCGTTCAAAAATATCATAAACCACATTGCGCGAACGGTTTATCTTCCGGGCAAATGCAGTAACCGACATGCCCTGACGGTGAACTTCATCCCTGACTTTTTTACCAATGTGTACTGCCATGTCACAAATTTAGAGCCTGTCCAATTTAGTTGTTTTTTCAACATGTAATATATTTTATTACATATTGTACTTTTTAATATTACATTTGTAACTAAACTCTTTGTTTAGTATTCAAGCTCAATTTAAATCTGATACTATGGCCGGAATATGGAAAGAAATAAACCTCGGCGCCATAAAAAAAGCCGAAACTGCCGCTCAGCCTGATCATAAAGGGCCTGAAGTATTAACTGTTTTCCACAATCGTTTTATGTCTGTTTTCAGCTTCCACGTAACTCTGCGTGACTGGAAGGTGCTTTCAAGTACAAATAGTTATTTGTGTGCAAACATCGTCTCATTAACCGAAGAGACAATTGCCACCGGCAAAATCTATACTTTTCTTGATGTTTCGGGCCGCCAGGTAATTCTTCCTTTTATGTATCACCAGTCGCAGGGAAGTGCCTGTATCCGTTCGGTGTGTGAAACACAAAAAATGTACGTAAGTATTCTGGGTCAGTTCGTGCCCAGCGTTCACGACTCATTTGGCTTTAAAATCGTTGTGGTTTCAGGAAAAATTCCAACCCGGTTCAGATGGTTAAATTGGGAAAATTATTCGGCCATCCGAAAAGCATTTCAAATCACATCCTGAACATTACTCATGTTTTATTATCCGCATTCTGGAAGTAATATTGCCATTCCGGGCAATCAGCATATATACACCAGGATCAAGCTGATCGGCATTTATGACATGGTTCCCGTTTTCCAGTATCGCTGTATAAACTACTTTTCCATTCATGTCATAAAGACTTACAGAAGCATCTGAGGTTAAGACTAGATTTAACAGCATGGACGCAGGATTTGGATAAATACTGCTTATCAGCGTGCGGCCCTCTGTCATTTCTCCGATTCCAAAACATGGATCTACGGTTAAGTTTACGGTGGCGCTGCTCGAACAACCAAAACTATTAGTGCCGGTTACCGAATAGTTGTATGTAGAGGCAATTGTTGGAGAAACTACAATAAGTGAAGCCGTCGAAGTTATTCCCTGCCAACTGTAGCTGCTGGCGCCGTTTGCTGTAAGTGTTGCGGTTTCTTTAAGGCAAATCAGTGTTTTGCTGATTCCGGCAGCCGTGGTAGGTAAAGGATGGGTAACAATGGTACTGAAGGCAGTGTCTGAACAATTTATGGTTGTACCAATTACCATTACTGTAACAATGCCTGCCGCCGTTGGTGTTACTAAGGTAAATGGTGTTGAATAACTGTAGCTTGACGCGCCAGCTGGTGTAAGCTGAAAGCCTTTTCCAAGGCAAATAGATCCGCTATTTATCGTTACCGTTGGCGTTTGGTTAACGGTTATTGGTATGGGAACAGCTGTTTGATTAATACAGCCGGCTGCGCTGGTACCGGTTACTGAGTATTGCGTTCCAATAACCCCCGTAAGCGTAAATGGAGAGGTGCCCGTGATGCTGCCAGGATCGACCGTATAGGTTGCTGCGCCTGAAACGTTAACCGCAAATGTGTTTCCAGAACAAACCGTAGGAGGAAAAACATTTCCAACAACAATTCCCGGAATGGGATTTACAGTTACTACTATTATTGCGGGTGTTGAAGAGGGACAGCCTGTGTAGTTGGCTGTTACCGCAATGGTTCCGCTACTTCCTGCGTTGGCATTCAATACAGAGGTAGTACTGGTACCTGTCCATCCGGGGGGTAATGTCCACACACAGTTGGAAACGGTTGTTGATGTATTGGCCGAAAATAAAAGCGGATCACCGGCACAGGCAACTGTTGGACCTGTAATTCCGGTGGGTGGTAAGCCCACCATGAGTTTAGGGAATTGGTAAGCGGAGGGGCCCGATGACCAGGTGGTGGCGCTTCGGCCGGGCACCACTTTCCCACTGTTTCCTGCTGCATTTTCAATACCCTGGGTTCCAACATACGGGCTTGTTCCAACACTGGCAGTGTGTATCTCTATATAATTGCTTGTTTCGTACAGCACAATTTGGCCTGTATTATAAACCGGTACAGAAGGTGTATTTGTTGCCGGATTATACCAGATAGGCACATCCGAATAAGACACAACAAACATTTGGTTGGGCGAGGTACCAATTGTTGTGTAGGTAATAGAGCCGCCTGTTCCCGGATCAAAATCATTCATATTAAGTGCCACAATATCATTGGGCGAAGCGGAACTGGGAAAAGCCTGAGCCGGATCGGAACCATTGATGGACGGCGCTGTACTTCCAAAAACAATGAATCCGTTGGAACAGATAAGGACTGTGCTATATGTGTTACAGTAAAAGTCGAAATTAAAGCCTATTGGCACCGGAGCTGTATATCCGTCATCATTATTTGGAGAGAAGGATGAGGTGACTGTATTACCTGTGAAAGGAAACGCAGAGTAAGTAATGGGTGCAACGGTATAGCCGGAGCAATATTGTACGCACTGCGCTTTAATAAATCCGTGGCTAAGGAGAAATAAAAAAAGAAAGTAGGCAGCTTTTTTCATGGCTCTGATGTTTAGTTTATCGAATTTACTCAAAGTTTTCGTGATTCGCGAATTAAGCAAAATGGTAAACGAAAAAAGCCCGCCCATAAAGGCAGGCTTTCTAAAAATTTAGTGCTTTTTTATTTCTTCTCCTGAGCAGCCTCAAGGGTGAAGAAAATGCTCACTTCCTCGGCTGCACCGCCACCATCAATACCAAACCTGGTGCGGTCAATGGTCAGCTTTCCTTCAAAGCCAGCGGTTAGGGCCGGCACCTCTTTACCTCCAAGCCATGCTTTGTCGTCAACAGTTCCCTGATAGTTAAACATTACGGTTACATCCTGCTCCATTCCTTTCATGGTAAGCTTTCCTTTGCCTGTATATGCGTAATCTATGATATTTTCGTTGCGGGCAACTTCAGTCAAGACAAACACTGCTTTTTTGAATTTTGCTACATTAAAGAAGCCTTCTTTGTCCTTCAGGTGCCCGTCACGGAATCCGTTCTGAGTATTAACGGTGCTCATGTCGAGCCGGATAAATGCCTTTGGACCATTTGGATTATCAAGATAAACATAGCCACTGTCAATAGTAATGCTTCCTTTCGTATCGCTGATAATGTGCTTTACACTGAAGTTAACAGAGCTGTGCGCGCCGTCAACCATGTACATTCCTTTTACATTGTCAACTGTTGGGTACTGCACCGCCATCAGGCTGTCGCATGTTTCCTTACCGCCACAAATGGTATCATGTCCATGGAATTTGCACACATAAATGGTTTCGTTATGCTCGTCCCCACCGGCGCAGCAGGCTCCGCCTTCCGATTTATTAATTGCGATATAAGGTGCAATCACGAGAGACACAATAGACATTAACTTAATGAGGATGTTCATTGAAGGGCCAGAGGTATCTTTAAAAGGATCGCCAACAGTGTCGCCTGTTACAGAAGCTTTATGTGGTTCGGATTTTTTGTAGAATGTTTCGCCATTAATAACTACCCCTTTCTCAAACGATTTTTTAGCGTTGTCCCAGGCACCACCGGCATTGTTCTGGAAAATACCCAGAAGTACGCCAGATACAGTAACACCGGCCAGGAGCCCGCCCAATACTTCGGGACCAAAAACAAATCCAACTATAACCGGTGTGATCAACGCAATGGCACCTGGCATCATCATTTCACGGATGGAAGCTTTTGTTGAAATGGCCACGCATTTTTCGTATTCCGGCTTGGCTTTGTATTCCATAATGCCCGGAATTTCCTTGAACTGGCGGCGAACTTCCTGTACCATGTCCATGGCGGCACGGCCCACGGCTGCAATGGCCAGCGAAGAGAAAATAAATGGTATCATGGCCCCTACAAAGAGACCTGCAAGAACATTGGCTTTGTATATATCAATGGCCGAAATTCCTGCAATGCCAACAAAGGCGGCAAAAAGAGCCAAAGAGGTAAGAGCGGCAGAAGCAATGGCAAACCCTTTTCCGGTAGCAGCTGTGGTATTACCCACGGCATCCAGATTATCGGTGCGCTCGCGAACTTCCGGAGGAAGCTGGCTCATTTCGGCAATGCCACCAGCATTGTCGGCAATGGGGCCAAAGGCATCAATGGCGAGCTGCATGGCTGTAGTTGCCATCATACCTGCAGCCGCAATTGCCACCCCATAAAGCCCTGCAAAATAATATGAAGACATAATGCCTCCTGCAAGAACAATGATCGGTACAACTGTAGACTCCATCCCAACAGATATTCCGCCAATGATATTGGTAGCATGACCCGTTGCTGATTTTTGGATGATAGAATTAACCGGGCGCTTCCCCATTGCAGTATAATACTCAGTGATCCAGCTCATAATCGCACCTACCACCAAACCTACTACAATGGCCATAAAAATACCATTACGGGTAATATCGTCGCCACGTGTGCTGTTTGTCCAGCTCATGGTTTCGGGCATCATCCAGTTTACAAGGAAATAGGAAGTAATAACGGTAAGTATAATAGACGACCAGTTACCGAGATTGAGTGCATTTTGAACAGATGCCTTTTCGCTGTTAACGCGAACAAAAAAGGTACCCAAAATTGAAAATACAATACCAAGACCGGCAATCACCATAGGAAGAAGGATTGGTGCAAGTCCATTAAAACTATCGTTTGATTTGATTTCCTGCCCCAGTACCATCGTTGCAAGAATAGTGGCCACATAAGAGCCAAAAAGATCGGCACCCATACCGGCCACATCACCTACATTATCCCCAACGTTGTCGGCAATTGTGGCGGGATTCCGAACATCATCTTCGGGGATACCTGCTTCAACTTTACCTACCAGGTCAGCGCCAACATCGGCAGCTTTAGTATAGATACCACCGCCAACACGGGCAAAAAGAGCTATAGATTCGGCGCCGAGCGAGAAGCCTGTAAGCACTTCGATAGCGCGTTGCATGCCGTGAGCGTCAATGCCGTCTTTAGCGAACATCTGATAAAACACGATAAAAAGGCCGCCCAGGCCGAACACAGCAAGGCCGGCAACACCAAGGCCCATAACAGTTCCGCCTGTGAACGATACTTTAAGCGCATTAGCCAGACTGGTACGCGCTGCCTGAGTGGTGCGTACATTGGCTTTGGTGGCCACCCGCATACCAATGTAGCCGGCAGTTGCCGAGAACACAGCACCGATAATAAAGGCAACAGCAATAAGCCAGTGAGAGTGAATCTCCTGCCCGTTAACTTTTGTAATTGTGCCGCTCCAACCAAGGAGTATGGCCGCTACCACAACAAAGTAGCTTAATATTTTCCATTCTGCTTTTAAAAAGGCCATGGCGCCGGCAGCTATGTAGCCAGCCAGTTCTTTCATATTGGCGTCGCCGGCATCTTGTTTACTGACCCAAGCTGATTTAACCGCCATCACGATCAATCCTACGATACCCAACAGCGGCACTAAGAACACGATATTATCACTCATAATTTTTATTTATAGGGGTGCAAAAATAGGAAATTTCCGTTAAATTGGAAATATAATAACCTTTTGATTTTCAATAACTAAGCATTTCGATGCCTTCTTTAAATGTTAAGCAAAGAAAGTTCGTTTAATGAGAGGTTTGCCAATTCAAAACTGGTTGTTTCCAAGACCTGTAATTGCTATTCCGTTTTTCTAATATGAAGGAAAAAAGCTGCTTGCGTTTGGTTGGAGTGAGATTACAAAACACATTATGAACATCTGTTTTTCGGGTTGGTGACTCTTTCAGGGTATAAATGATGTTCGGTGGTTTAACCACCATTGTATTCCGAATTAAATCACAACTATGTAATGACACTATTTTGCCATAAAGCAATTACGCATGACTTTGATTTTTGAATTCTTTTATCGTCTTAGAGTAAACCGGGAGTACCAGTCCTTAATTATGGATACAAATTAAGTACCAGCACTCCCGGAGCTTAAAGGTTATGATTGATTAGCGCGTTACAACTATTTTTTTGCTCTCAGAAAGGTCGCCTGAGGTGATCAGATACATGCCCATTTCCAGTCCATTGATCTCACACTCCAACTGATTAATCTCTCCAAGTTCTATTTCTCTTAATAAACGCCCATCAATACTCAGTAGTTTAAGTTTTTCTGGTTGCTTTGATCGTAAGGTCATTTTACCGTCAGAAGGATTCGGAAACACCTCGGTTCCACTTAACGAACGTTCGTTTGTACTTAACCCAACGGGGCTAAGGGGATTAGCCTCATTAT
>CALMNJ010000141.1 GCA_937868675.1 uncultured Bacteroidota bacterium
TGTCGGGTGTTTTTCAATAAAGGCCGAAATTTTAGGCGCGTAATAAAACATGATACCCATACTAATAATGACAGCCATTGACATGATAACTATATCGCCAGCCATGCCTATGGCCGTTACAATTCCATCAATACTGAAAACAATATCAATAAGCAGTATCTGGGTCATAATGGCCCGGAATCCCTTTTTCAGATTTCTATCGGCCTGATGCCCTTCCTCGTTGGCTCCTTCCAGTTTGTTATGTATTTCAAGCGTGCTGTTAACCAATAAAAACATTCCGCCTGCAAACATTATCAGGTCTTTAAGACTTACCGGGTGATTTACTAGTTTAAAGAGTTCCTGATCGCCCCGAATAAGAAAGAAGAGGATGAACAGCAAAGAAATACGCATAATAATGCCGGTAACCATCCATATAAATGCGGCTCGTTTTGTTTCAATTTTAGGCAAACGACCCATTACGATGGAAACAAAAATCACGTTATCAATCCCCAGCAGGATCTCCATAACGGTAAGACTGATTAGGCTAAAAAAACCCTCGGTACTGAACAGTTGTGTTGACATACGATGTAAATATAGGATTTAATAGAAAAGCGCTCCTAGTCGAACGACTGCGATGCTTTTTTGGATTGCTCCACCAGCGCCTGATATTGATCAGGTGAAAGATCGTTGTAATAAAAACTGATAGGGTTCACTTTTTCCCCGTTCTTAATTACCTCGTAATGAATGTGCGGGGCGGTGCTAAGCCCTGTGCTCCCGACATAACCAATAAGCTGTCCGCGACTTACCTTTTGTCCGGTCCTTGCCACAATGCGGCTCATGTGTCCGTAAAGTGTTTGATAACCAAAACCGTGGTTAATAACTACATGGTTGCCATAGCCCTGGGCAAGATTGTCGGCTCTCTCCACAACACCGTCTCCGGTAGCGTAAATAGGGGTTCCCTGCTCGGCCGAAAAGTCCATTCCCGGATGAAACTCCTGAGTTTTATAAATAGGATGAGTGCGCCACCCAAAACCGCTGGTAACGGCGTGCATAAGGTCTTTTTGATTGATCGGAATAATGGCCGGAATGGAGGCTATGAGTTTTTCTTTGTCGCGCGCCAGTTTTACCACTTCGTCAAACGATTTGCTCTGGATGTAAATCTGTTTGCTTAACCGATCCATGCGTTCTGCCGAGGTTTTTAAGAGGTCGGCATTATCATAACTGTCAAATTGGGCATATTTGTTGCCACCACCCGAACCGCCATAACGTATGGATTTGGGAAGGGGTTCGCTCTCAAAAATGGCCCTGTAAATGTTATCATCGCGGTCTTCAAGATCTGTTAAAACCTGTTCAGCCTGATTCATTTTTTTGTCAAGAAGATCATACTGTAGTTTCAAAGCTTCAATCTCCCGGTCGCGCCGTTTTTCGGAAGGGGAGGGGAGGAACTGACGAGACAGGATAATGGTAACTGTAGCAAACACAAGCCCCGTGGCCAGGTAGGAAATCACCTTCCAGAAGCGTTCCATAAAACTCACCTTCACTTTTTCATAGGTGAGCGAACGGGTGTTGAACCTGTATTTAATTTTAGACATGGTTTACCTGCGCTTAAAGATAACCATTTGAGTGAAAGCAGGCAGGGTTTTTAACAGGTTTTGGAGTTGCAGGCGAAATAAGGAGGATCTGGAGTTTTCATAGGTTTTAGTTGTAGCGAAAGCCATTTACATATTCTGCGCAGTATTTTTTATCACAAATGTCTTTTTGATAATTATTGGCTTCCTTTTACTCAATTGGCTAAAAAGCAGGAATTAATTTCAGTAATTTTAAAACATCAGGCTAAATGTAGCAATGGTGAAACTTAGGTACTTGTTTTTTTTAATGATAATTCTGTCTGGGAAAGACCTGCAGTCTCAGATCAATTTTACCATAACCAACAACTCGGGAAGCAACACCATTACCTGCCTGATACCTAGCCTTAACCTGGTGGCCACAAGCGATTATACGGCATCGGCCTTAACTTACTCATGGAGCGGACCATTTGGTAGCTGGATTAATAATTCATACGCGGCAACAACTCCGGGCATTTACACCATTACTGCCCTTACCGGGAGTATAAGCAGCAGTCAAACCCTGGCAGTATATGCCAATACAATTGCCCCGCAATTCATAATTACACCTACACTGCAAAATATCAGCTGCTCAGTCTCGAGTTTATCGCAGGTAAGCATTACTGTAAGCTCACCTGCGAATAGCATCAGTCAGAAAATAATCACACCATATGGCGGTTATTATGTACCAAATACTTCCTCGCATACGTATTTTCCTTTTGCTCCAGGCACCTATT
>CALMNJ010000142.1 GCA_937868675.1 uncultured Bacteroidota bacterium
GTTTGGTGTCTTCGCGCTGTATCTGGCTCGGGCATGTTTTAAACTCCACATCGGCCAGCTGACCAACCGGCACCTGATTTCCGGCAGGCGTGGTCACATACAGACTCCTGATGTCGTCAAGGCTTTGCCTGTTCTGCTTTTCCAGACGCACCACGAGTTCAAACCGCTTTTCGCCTTCGTAAACAAATCCTGCCGGTTGCCCCGAAAAACCGGCTTTAATGGCATGATTCACATCCTCAATATTAAGCCCGAACTGCGCTATTCTGTCGCGGTCGAATTTTATTACAATCTGCGTCTGGCCTGTAATCTGCTCCACATACACGTCTCTGGCCCCATTTACGGTTGCAACAATCCTGGCGATCCTTCGGGCATAGCCGGTCAATAAATTCAGATCTTCTCCGTAAATTTTAATTACCACATCCTGCCGCGCTCCGGTCATGAGTTCGTTGAAGCGCATCTGTATAGGTTGCTGAAAACTAAACGTGACTCCAGGGATCCGGGCCAAAGCTTTCGCCATTTTTTCAGCCAGCTCATCCCGGTTGGCGGCGCTTGTCCACTCCTGTCTGTCCTTTAAAATCACCATCAAATCACAGGCCTCCAATGGCATGGGATCGGTTGGTATTTCGGAAGACCCGATTTTGCCTATTACTTCCTTCACTTCCGGAAAATCGGCCTTTAGTATTTTTGCTGCGCGCAACGCGGCATCAACGGTTTGTGTAATGGAACTGCCCTGTAGCAGCCTTGTTTCAACAGCGAAGTCACCCTCTTCAAGCGTAGGAATAAATTCGCCGCCGAGGCTGGTAAAAATAAAAATGCTGAAGACCACCAGTGTAATGGAGGCCACAAGCACGAGTGTTTTTTTCCGAAGTGCAAACTGTAATGCGGGCAAATAAATTCTTCTGGCAAAGTCCATGATCCTGTCTGAAATATTTCGCCTGTACCCTATTTGTTTGCTGAGGAATAGAGATGTTATCATTGGAACGTAGGTAAGTGAAAGGATAAACGCGCCGAAGATGGCAAAGGAAACCGTTTGCGCCATGGGCCGGAACATTTTGCCTTCGGTGCCTACCAAAGCAAAAATTGGCAGATACACAACCAGAATAATCATCTCCCCGAAAGCGGCTGACCCCATAATTCTGGAAGCCGACGCCTGCACTTCCATATCCATAAAGCCCTGGCTGAGTTTTTGCCCCTGATGGCTTTCAATAAATTTTTTGCTGTGCAGGTGATGCAGGGTGGCTTCAACAATAATTACCGCACCGTCAACAATGAGCCCAAAATCAATGGCACCGAGGCTCATCAAATTTCCCGACACGCCAAATAGATTCATGAGGCTAATGGCAAACAACATCGAAAGAGGAATGACCGAAGCAACGATGAGCCCGGCTCTGAAATTCCCCAGCAACAACACCAACACAAAAATAACGATGAGCGCCCCTTCGGCCAGGTTTTTGGTTACCGTGCTGATGGCATTGTTCACCAGTTTGGTACGGTCGAGAAACGGTTCTATGACCACACCTTCGGGCAGGTTTTTTTCTATTTGCGCAATACGTGCCTTCACATTACCAATTACTTCCGAAGAGTTGGCCCCCTTCAGCATCATTACCACGGCACCAACCACCTCCCCCTCGTCGCCCCGGGTCATGGCGCCGTATCGCGTGGCGTTACCATAATCCACCGAAGCCACATGCCTCATGAGCACCGGTATGCCGTTTGGGTTAGCCTTTACCACAATATTTTCAATATCCTGTTTGTTACTTATGAGCCCTTCGCTGCGGATAAAAAAAGCATTCGGTTTTTTGTCAATGTAAGCGCCGCCTGTATTCTGGTTGTTTTTTTCGAGTGCAGCCAGCACCTCGTTCACCGAAATATTCATGCTCCGCAGTTTGTCGGGATTCAGCGCTATTTCGTACTGTTTTAAATATCCGCCAAAGCTGCTTACATCGGCCACGCCTTTGGTGCCGATGAGTTGCCGGCGTACAATCCAGTCCTGAATTGTGCGCAGGGCCATGGCGTCGTATTTTTTTTCGTATCCTTTTTGCGGGTGAATTACGTACTGGTATATTTCGCCAAGGCCGGTAGTTAAAGGCCCCAGCTCCGGAACCCCGGCTCCCGGTGGTATCAGAGACCTTGCCGCCGAGATACGCTCACTTACCTGTTGCCGTGCCCAGTAAATATCAATCTGGTCATTAAATACAACCGTAACAACCGATAAGCCATAACGCGAAAACGAGCGCACCTCCTCCACGCCCGGAATGCCTGCCACGCTTTGTTCTACCGGAAACGTGACCTGCCGCTCCATATCTTCGGCTGCAAGCGACTGCGACACGGTGAGCACCTGTACCTGATTGTTGGTAATATCGGGAACCGCGTCAATGGGAAGGCGGCTTACCGAATAAATGCCCATACCGGTGAGTGCAATAACAAATACACCAACAACAAATTTGTTCTGTATTGAAAATTGAATGATTCGATTCAACATGGTTTTAAATTGAATACATAAACAAACGCTTTGCCTTTGTTTATTTTGTTTGATGTTTAAACGGGAAATTGACTGAAACGGTTTGTTCCGTTATTTACGGTACGCACCGAAATAATTCAGGCAAGCTTTGGGGGCTGCCAAATGGGGCAAAGTTCGCGGCTTACGATGCGGTCGTTGCCGCCAAAAAAACTGCTTGCTGAACAAACGGCAATGTTGCAGCCTGCACACAATTCGTGCGAAACAAACCCAACCACAGGGGCGTGCATGTTTATGCTACAGCCTCCGCAATGCTTAAATGGCAACTGGCAGTCGTTGTCCTCCCCATCATGGCCTTTTGAATGTGAGTCGGTTTTGTGATGCTCGGAGTAATGTTTTTGGAGGAAGTCGGGAAAACTTTTTATGTCCTTATGCTCGTAGGCGTGATGATAAAAATGGGTGAAGAGTCTTGGTATTTTAATCAGCTCTTCGGCGAAGGTGTTGTTGCTTACAAATTGTAACAAAAGAAATATGGCTATTGCTTTTTTCAACACTGCAAATATACGGAATTATCGGTCGTGCTCCAATCATCAATCGGAAGAGCGTCG
>CALMNJ010000143.1 GCA_937868675.1 uncultured Bacteroidota bacterium
TACAGTTCGCCGCGGTACTTGAGCTGGTTTTGAAAATTGCGCAGCGTTTCGGCGCTATTATCCTTATAAGTTTCCCACAAATTGTTGCGGGTACTTATCTGCGCTTCCTTTTCTTCGGTGGTTGACCGAATCACCTCGCGCGGCAACACCGTTGGGCTTCCCTTCGAACTCAGGAAGGTATTCACACCAATAATCGGGTATTCGCCGTTGTGCTTCAGCGTTTCGTAATACAAACTTTCTTCCTGTATTTTGCTGCGCTGATACATGGTTTCCATCGCACCCAGTACGCCGCCGCGTTCAGTAATCCTGTCAAATTCGCTCAGCACGGCCTCTTCCACCAAATCGGTGAGTTCTTCAATAATGAAAGCACCCTGCAATGGGTTTTCATTTTTGGCAAGACCCAGTTCGCGGTTAATGATAAGCTGAATGGCCATGGCGCGGCGTACACTTTCCTCGGTAGGTGTGGTAATGGCCTCGTCGTAAGCATTGGTGTGCAAACTGTTGCAGTTATCGTAAATGGCGTAAAGGGCCTGCAGCGTGGTACGAATGTCGTTAAAGTCAATTTCCTGCGCGTGCAGCGAGCGGCCCGAAGTTTGAATGTGGTACTTCAGCATCTGGCTTCGTTCGTTGGCATTGTATTTTTGTTTCATGGCCTTGGCCCAAATCCTTCGTGCCACACGGCCAATCACACTGTACTCAGGGTCTATGCCATTACTGAAGAAAAACGACAGGTTAGGGGCGAAGTCGTTTATGTTCATGCCGCGGCTCAGATAATATTCCACAAACGTAAAGCCGTTTGATAAGGTAAAGGCCAGTTGCGAAATAGGATTGGCGCCGGCTTCGGCAATATGGTAACCGCTTATGGATACCGAATAAAAATTGCGGACGTTGTTATCAATAAAATACTGCTGCACGTCGCCCATTACCCGCAAACTAAACTCCGTACTGAAAATACAGGTGTTTTGCGCCTGGTCTTCTTTCAAAATATCGGCCTGCACTGTGCCACGCACCTGCGCCAGGGTTTGCGCTTTTATTTTACCATACACACCGGCAGGCAGCACCATGTCGCCAGTTACACCCAGCAGCATCAAACCCAAACCATTGTTGCCCTCGGGCAATTGCCCGGCATTGTAGCGCGGACGTTTGGTGCCCCTGGCTTTGTAAATGGCTTCTATTTTATCGTCCACTTCTTTTTCAAGGCCGTTGGCTTTAATGTATAGTTCGCATTGCTGGTCAATGGCGGCGTTCATAAAAAAGGCGGCAATGGTGGCGGCCGGACCATTAATGGTCATGGATACCGAGGTTTTGGAATCGGCCAGATTAAAGCCGCTGTAAAGTTTTTTGGCATCGTCAAGGCAGCACACGCTCACGCCCGAGTTGCCTATTTTGCCGTAAATATCAGGACGGTGATCGGGGTCGTTGCCGTAAAGCGTTACACTGTCGAAGGCTGTGCTTAACCGGTGTGCAGGCATGCCCAAGCTCACGTAGTGAAAGCGTTTGTTGGTTCGTTCGGGTCCGCCCTCGCCGGCAAACATGCGGGTAGGGTCTTCCCCTTCGCGTTTAAACGGATAAATACCGGCGGTGTAAGGAAACTCGCCCGGAAAATTTTCGCGCAGGCTCCATTTCAAAATGTCGCCCCAGCCGCGGTAAGGGGGCACAGCCACCTTGGGCACCTGGGTATGCGAAAGACTTTCGTAATGTGTTTTAATTTTCAGTTCCTTGTCGCGCACTTTAAACACATAAAACTCATCGGTGTATTTTTTCTTTTTGGCATCCCAGCCTTCCAGTGTTTTCTGGTTGTGGCCGTCCAGGTCCAGGCTCAGGCGTTGCGCTTCTTCCTCCAGCGCTTTTATCAGGCGGTCTTTATCGGCAAGCTTCGACTCTTTCAGCGACGAAATAGTGTTGTGTATGCTGTAAATTTTTTCAGCGATCTGGCTTTGTGCTTCGGCCCAGTTGTCGTAGTTGCGCGAGGTTTCCGAAATTTCGCTGAGGTAACGTGTGCGGCCCGGCGGAATGATGTAGATTTTCTCGCTCATTTCGTCGGTGATTTTGAAGCTTGATTTCAGATTGCAGCCGGTTTTTTCCACCAGCTTGTCCATCAGCGCCTTGTACAGCGTGTTGGTGCCCGGGTCGTTAAACTGCGAGGCAATGGTACCGTACACCGGAATGTCTTCGTCTTTGGCCTCCCACAAATTGTGATTGCGTTTGTATTGTTTTTTCACATCGCGTATGGCATCCAGTGCGCCGCGTTTGTCAAATTTGTTGATGGCAACTATGTCGGCAAACTCAAGCATATCAATTTTTTCGAGTTGTGTGGCGGCGCCAAATTCGGGCGTCATCACATACAGGCTCATATTGCTGTGTTCAATAATCTCGGTATCGCTCTGCCCAATGCCGGCTGTTTCAAGAATCACCAGATCAAATTCAGAGGCTTTCAGAATATCAACCGCATCCTTCACATATTTGCTCAGGGCCAGGTTGCTCTGGCGGGTGGCCAGGGAGCGCATATACACCCGGTCGTTTTTAATGGAGTTCATGCGGATGCGGTCGCCCAGAAGAGCCCCGCCTGTTTTGCGTTTGCTCGGGTCAACCGATACGATTCCCACTTTTTTATCGGCAAAGTCCATCAAAAAGCGGCGTACAATTTCGTCCACCAGCGACGATTTGCCCGCACCACCGGTTCCGGTAATCCCAATCACCGGTGTTTTGGATTGTTTGGCATCTTCGCGTATTTTATCCAGCACGGCCTTACTTTCTTCGTTAAAGTTCTCGGCAGCCGAAATCAGCTTGGCGATGGATTTGTAGTCTTTGCTTTTAATGTATTTTATTTCGCCGTTCAGGTTGGCGCCCGTAGCATAATCGCTTTTTTGCAGCACGTCGTTTATCATGCCCTGCAGGCCCATGGCGCGCCCATCGTCGGGGTGATAAATGCGGGTGATGCCGTAGTTGTGCAGGTCTTTTATTTCTTCGGGCAAAATGGTGCCACCACCGCCACCAAAAATTTTTATGTGGCCGCAGCCCCGCTCTTTCAGCAGGTCGTACATGTATTTAAAGTATTCGTTGTGTCCGCCCTGATAGCTGGTAATGGCAATGGCGTTGGCGTCTTCCTGTATGGCGCAATCCACAATCTCCTTCACGCTGCGGTCGTGGCCCAGGTGGATAATTTCGGCGCCTGAACTTTGCATCACCCGGCGCATGATGTTTATGGCGGCATCGTGCCCGTCGAACAAGGCAGCTGCGGTTACAATACGGATTTTATGTTTAGACAGGTAAGGCTTTACTTCGGTCATAGTCATGCTTTCAAAATTGAGCTATAAATGTACTAAAAGCGGGGCTTTTTTCAAGTTTTTGGCGAAGGTTAATGCGCATTTTGTGGGCGGTAACTACATGCTCGTTTGTTGGAGTTTTTTTTAAACGAGAACCCCAAGGTCGTTTCTCCGTTACTATTGTCAGAACAAGTGTCTGCATTATGAAAAATTCTGGCATTCGAGTATGTATATTTTTTGGGCGTTGCAGTGGCTTTCTGTATTCTATCATTTCGCAAGCCACTGCCGGGCCATTCGCTTTAGCCGCCTCACAAATTACAAGTGAGGCCATAAAACAGCGCCTGCGGGGTCTGCCGGGCAAAGCCCGCAGCCTCCGCGGCTTGGCCTCACTACTCATTTGTT
>CALMNJ010000144.1 GCA_937868675.1 uncultured Bacteroidota bacterium
TGTAGATTGTGCCGGAATTACTGTTATAGAAGAGAACCTTGCCGGAGGCGTTAATTATGCCGTTACGGGTTCTTTCAGCGGCGGCGTTTTCTTCAGCATGCTCAATGCAGTTGGCGCGCCGGTTGCAGGCAGCGGCATCTTTCTTAATTTTCCTGCTGGCACCACCGGATGGACCAAACCCAAAATGGTGGCTTCACCGTTTAATGCCAACGAATACTTCATTGCAGGCTCCTATTTTATTCCCGGAGCTCCATGGTACATGTACCTTTTGCGGGTAAATAATGCCGGAGGCCTTTTAGGCAATCAAATCTTCCAGGATCCTGCCGGAAATATCGGACATGAAGTAACCGACATTGTTGCATCGCCATACGCCAATTACAGCCCCAACGAAGTGGTTGTTGTGGGCCGTGCATCGGACATAAGCGGAACCCTTGGTTTCAATGGTCAGGGTTTTTTCGCCACGTTTGATGGTGCCGCGATGGTTAATACATCGGCAACTTATTGGGGCCAGCCATGGGGAACTTACCGCTTCGATTTTTTTAACTGCATTGTTGTTTCAAACAATGCTAATTTTGGGCCAAGCGGCTACGCTATTGGTGGTTACAGCGATATGAATCTGAATGTTGGTAATTTGTGGACTTGCCTTGTTGACCCGGCCGGAGCTACCATGTACACATCCGTTATTCAGGCGCCTACCAACCCGGCAGCCAAAGTTGTGGCTGGAATTCAGGAACGGTTTACCACCTACGGGCAATACTCTTATTTTATTGTTGCCACTGCTACCGGAATTAATGATATGATGGCCCTGAAACTAGACTGGAATATGGCACCTTATCCTGGCTGGGTTTACAGCGCCAACCCAATTGAGTGGGTGAGTGAATTCCATTATGTGTCGCCAACGGGGTCGGGAATGCTGGGTGAAGCAATAACTTACGATCAATCCGGAAATCCTACCGATCAGGGCATTCATGTATATGGTACCGATGGCCCCGGAACCCTTGGAAATGTTTACTTTGTGGAAGCTGCATTTAATGGTGATGAAGGTGGCGGGGCCGCTACCTGCGGGTGGTACGCAGTTCACAATAGTTTTGCGGGACCCAACTCTTCCGTTGCCTATCTGCTTAACACGCCTGGCGGTCTGCCGTCCTGCACAAACTTTACCCTGAACTACTACGCCAACAATACCTATATATGGAATTGCGGCTCGGGTTTTGTGTTTCCTGTAAATGGCAGTAATAATAAACCAACAGCAATTAATAAGAGTTTGCCCGATGCCAGAGTGTTTGGTGTGTACCCCAATCCAACCAGCGACAAAATCAACCTGAGCTATTATGTGCAGGACAACGGTAAGGTAAGCATCGAAATCTACAACAACCTTGGCCAGCTGGTGAAAGACCTCAGTGCTTCGGCTCCTCAAACACCCGGCCAGCAAAACCTGAGTGTTGACCTTAACTTGCTTAGCATTACCCCGGGCATTTACTTTATTAAAGCGAATGTAAACGGCACCGAATACAAGGAGAAAGTTGTGTATAACAAACAATAGTTTTCTCTGATTTTAACGGTACTTAATCAAAAAAGCCGGTGGATGATTTCCACCGGCTTTTTATTTCTGAATAAATTTCAGCGCACAAAATCAAGTTTCAGCGTTTCTTCAAGCAATTGCTCTTTGTTTACAGGCACTACACCTATTTGCTCGCATACCAGTCCGCCGGCAAGGTTGGCAATAGCCGCTGTTAACACATCGTTGCATTCAAGCGCCCTGCAAAGCGCGGCCACACTTATTACCGTGTCGCCGGCGCCACTTACATCGGCAATGCTGCGGATGTGTGCGGGCAGATGCTCTTTAAGCTTGCGCGAATTGGTGATCACTCCTTTTTCGGCCAGAGTTACCAGAACAGTATCTATTTTTTGTTTTACTCTGAAACTGCTTACCGCACGTTGCAATTCATTGATGTTGTCACCACTCACGTCAAGTTTCACGCCTTCGCGTAGTTCTTTTAAATTGGGTTTAAATAAACTTACACCTTTGTAAGCGCTGAAGTTTTTCTTTTTAGGATCAACACAGGTGGGAATACTCTTGCTCCGGGCCAGCTCAACCACCTTGGCTATGAGGCGCGGTGTAATAAGCCCTTTGTTGTAATCTTCAAAAATAATAACATCAATTTTATCGTGGCTGATGATGTACGAGATTAGCGTGAGCAGTTGTTGCGTTTCGGAAGCCTCAATGTCCGATTCCACCTCATCATCCACACGAAGCAACTGAGAGTTGTTTCCAATCACACGGGTTTTTACGGTGGTTATACGGTCTCGGCATTTCAGAATGCCCTTCTGGCTTAGCTTTTGCGCCTTCAGCAAATCCAGAAAGGCCTGACCTTCGTAGTCAACACCAATCACCGAACATAAAATCGGATTGGCGCCCATGGCCTGAATGTTGAGTGCCACATTGGCTGCACCGCCCAGGCGGCGTTCGCGCTTACTTACGGCCACAATGGGCACCGGTGCTTCGGGCGAAATACGGTTTACTTTCCCCCACAGGTAACTGTCAATCATTACGTCACCAATGATAAGCACATTCAGGTTATTGAAATAGCGGAATGTTTCGCGTATCTGTTCTTTTTTTACGGAGTACTTTTTCATCCTCACAAACAAAAATTATTGCAATTTGGCCAGGGCATCTTTCATGCGTCGCAGCGCTTCGGTAAGTTTGTCCTCGCTGGTTGCGTATGAAAAACGGATATTATCGTCTTTGCCAAAAGCAGCACCCGGTACCAGGGCCACGTTGGCTTCTTCAAGCAAAAACATGGTAAGGTCGGTACCGTTTTGAATCGTGTGCGCACCGTATTTTTTTCCGAAATAGTAGGTCACATCCGGATAAACGTAAAAGGCACCCTGCGGCTCATTGCATTTAAATCCGGGAATTTCTTTCATAAGACCCAGCACCAGGTCGCGCCTGCGCAAAAACGCATCGCGCATGGGCTTTATGTAGGTTTCGTAATCAAGTTCCATGGCTTTGTGCATGGCTTTTTGTGTTATGCTGCTGGTGGCTGAAGTAAATTGTCCCTGCATTTTATCACAAGCCTGTGCAATCCATTTGGGCGCTGCCATTATGCCTCCGCGCCAACCAGTCATCGCGAACGATTTTGAGACACCGTTCACCGTTACAACACGGTCTTTTATGAAATCAAACTGCGCAAAGCTTTGATGGCCGCCACAAAAATTAATGTGCTCATAGATCTCGTCGCTGATAATATAAAGTTCGGGATAACGGGCCACCACTAAGGCAAGGGCATGCAATTCGTCTTTACTGTAAACGCTGCCTGTTGGATTGCAGGGGGTACTCAGAACCATTAGCCTGGATTTCGGGGTAATGGCCTGTTCCAGCTGTTGAGGGGTGATTTTAAAATCGGTGTCTACGGCGGCTTCAATAAAAACGGGAACGCCTTCGGCAAGTTTTAGAATTTCGAGGTAGCTTACCCAAAACGGAGCCGGGATAATTACCTCGTCGCCGGGGTTTACCAGGCACAGCATGGCGTTGGCAATGCTTTGTTTGGCGCCGGTTGATACCACAATTTCGTCGGGCGTATAAACAAGTCCCTTGTCGCGTTTAAACTTTTCGCAAATGCTTTCACCAACCTCAAGGTAACCCGACACATCCGTATAGTACCTGA
>CALMNJ010000145.1 GCA_937868675.1 uncultured Bacteroidota bacterium
GTTTGATACCGTCTTTGGTGGTGCATTCGGCTTCATAAGCGCCGACGTGTTGGGTTATACCTCCAGCTTCACCTTCAACTACTTTTGTTTTGCGGATATAGTCAAGTAGGGTAGATTTGCCATGATCAACATGCCCAACAATAGCTATTACTGGCTGCTTAATTTTATTTGAGTTTTGATTAGAATTTTGTATGTTTTTTGACATGAAAAAAGTTTTATTATTAACATTGTTCCTTTTTTCGTTAACCCTTCCTGCTCAGGATGACAAGGACAATGAAAAAGGAAATATCTTTAAAGATGCAGGAGACGCAGCCAAAATGCTTCTTGCCAAACAAAAACTATATGGTGGCCAGTACATGGCGGCACTGGCTACATACAGGGAAGTTGAAAAAAACGAACCCGACAACGCAACCGTAAAATACTATATCGGCCTTTGTCACTATAGCCTTGGTGAGACCGAAGACGCCAGAAAGGTGTTTGAAAAAGCTCTTTCGCTTAAAGACATTAAACCTGAAACTTATTTTTTCCTTGGAAAAATATATCATCGCGGTGGCAACATTGAGGATGCAATAAAAAATTACACGCAGTTCCGTAGTTCCAATAACGGTGAAAAACAATTTCATACCGAAACATCACTTTACCTTTCTCAATGCGAGAACGCTAAAAACTTCATGGCCAAGCCGCTTGACGTAATGGTGATGAATCTGGGACCTACACTCAACAGTATTTACGACGACAAAAACCCATGTATAAGTGCTGATGGTAAAAAACTGGTGTTTACAACACGTCGTCCCATGACAGCCGGCGAAGCCGTTGACAACGAAGGCGACGGAAAGTTTTTCGAAAACATTTTTTCAACCGAACAGGACTCGGTGTCCCTTACCTGGGGTGCTCCGCATTCGCTCGATAGTCACGTAAACACACCGGCACACGATGCCTGCACCAGTATTTCGGCTGACGGAAAACAGATATTTATTTATAAAAACGACATTAACGATAAAGCCTCCTGGGGTGGCAATGTGTTTGTGAGCAAACTCATGAATGGCAAATGGAAAAAGCCTGAGAGTTTGGGAAAGCCAATCAATACAACATTTTGGGAAGGTGGCGCATGTGTTTCTCCCGACGGTAAAAAATATTATTTCACCAGCGAACGGCCCGGTGGTTTTGGTGGCAGCGATATTTGGATGGTGGTTCGGTTGAGTCGCAAAAACTGGAGTGAGCCGGTGAATCTTGGCCCCATTGTAAATTCAGAACACGACGAAGCGGGCATGTTTCTGGCGCCCGATGGCAAGACACTTTTCTTTTGCAGTAATGGCCCCAAAAGCATGGGGGGCTATGATATAATGCGTTCCACATTTGAGAATGGTCATTGGAACGAACCTGTTAACCTCGGTTATCCTATTAACTCACCTGCCAAAGAAGGACAGCTGAGCTTAGGCGCCAATGCTCAGTTTGCCTACCTCTCAAGCGACCGGCCCGGTGGTATGGGTGAAAGCGATTTGTATAAAATTGACCTGAAGGAATTTGCGATTCTTGAAAAAGATGGGGTAAAACGCAGCAACAGCGGCATCAGTATTTTACGTGGAACCATTCGCGAAGGCTTTGAAGGCTTTGGAATGGCCGATGTGGAAGTAAGCGTACACAACAAAATGGGTGATCTTGTTGCTAACACCACTACCAACGAAAACGGCGAGTATTTTTTTACCCTGCCTGGCGGTGATTACCTTCTTGAAATCAAAAAAAAGGGTTATAAGGATATTAGTGAAAGCCTCACCCTGACAGCAAGCAATAAAGAAACACTGGTACTTGAAAAAGGTTACCTGCTCAAAAAATAGGTACCGCACATAACATTTATTAACGGCGCCCGGACAAAGTAAACAGCAGGTACGGATAATTAATAATGAGAATGTTACGTTAATAATCTTATCTTTGCAGGTGCCTGCACAAACGTTTACGGTAAGTGCTTCATGCGGCGGGCAACCTGTACAATAAAAAATAATTACATGGAAATAGTTACAGGATCAGGTTTTATTCCTGGCGAATTGCTTGCAAAAATAAATTCACCTGCCAACCTTAAAGAACTTAACGAAGATCAGCTCGAACAATTATGTTCCGAGTTGCGCCAGTACATTATTGATCTTGTTTCGGTAAAGGGAGGACACTTCGGCGCATCTCTCGGGGTTGTTGAACTTACCGTTGCCCTTCACTATATTTTTAATACACCTTACGATCAGATTGTGTGGGACGTCGGCCATCAGGCCTATGGCCATAAAATACTAACCGGGCGCCGCGATGTATTTCACACAAATCGTGTTTATAAAGGTATCAGCGGATTTCCAAAACGCAGCGAAAGCGAGTACGATACCTTTGGTGTAGGGCACTCGTCAACCTCAATAAGTGCCGCATTGGGTATGGCTGTAGCCAGCCGTTATAATAAACTTACCGATAAACATCACATTGCAGTAATAGGCGATGGTGCCATGACCGCAGGCCTTGCCTTTGAAGG
>CALMNJ010000146.1 GCA_937868675.1 uncultured Bacteroidota bacterium
ATCCAGATCATCATCGGGTTTGGCGTAGGCGTAGTGCGACATGGGTTGGTTTTTTTATATTACTTTATAGGTACGTGTTGGTTTTTTACAAAATGGGCGGCCTTTTTCCTTCCTTATAAAACTCGCGGCTGATGGCATCCACCAAATCCTGCGCATCCACCTGCTCGGTGTTTTTAAACTCGGCTTCCAGACAGGCGGCTTTTACGGCGTTGGCAATGTGCGCCCCGGTAATTTCGTAACGCGCAAGGCCCTCAAAATTTATATCCGCCGGATATTGGTACGGTGCGGGCATCAGTTTTTGCCATAACTGCATGCGTTGCTCTTTATCTGGCCGGCCAAAATATACCTGCGCCTGAAAGCGGCGCGCCATGGCTTCATCAAGGTTGCTTTTGTAATTGGTGGCCAAAATAGTGAGGCCGTTATGGTCTTCCATACGCTGCAGCAGGTAGCTCATTTCAAGGTTGGCCCATTTATCTTTGGCATCGCTTATGTTGGTGCGTTTGCCAAAGAGCGAATCGGCTTCGTCAAAAAACAAAATCCAGTTTTTATTTTTGGCTCGGTCAAACAGGTACGAGAGGTTTTTTTCGGTTTCGCCAATGTATTTGCTCACCACCATCGAGAGGTCTATTTTAAATACATCCACCCCCAGCTGGCTGCCCAATAACTGCGCGGCCAGGGTTTTGCCGGTGCCGGGCGGACCGTAGAACAAACAGGGAAAGCTGCCGTTTATTTTGCCGCCTGTTTTTTCGATCAGTTGCTGCCCTTTGCTGCTCCAGTGGCTTATGCGGTCAAGCTCGGTGCGCACGCTGTTGTGCACCACCAAATGGTTCCAGCTTAGCGCGGTGCTGATGAGGGTGGCGGGAAAGCTTTTTCCAAAATCGGGCCGTGGTTGCTGGCCGTATATCAGGAAGGATGCATGTTCAGCTGAAAGCTCAACTATTTTTTGGCGGCCGTTGCTGGTGTCGTTGTCGTATTTTTTAAAGTTTACAATTTGTTCCTTTAACAGAACTGACTCGCGGTTATAAAAGGACTCATATAAACTGCATGTTTCCACATCGGTACCCCCGGCTAAAAACAAAAGGGTTTGTAGTGTGGGACTGTAAGACTGATACCGGTTATTAAAAACACCTCCAAGCAGCTCTTCGTTGTGCAATTGGTTGGCTTTGAACTGCTCACTAAAAAATCCCGGCATAATATGCGGTATAAAAGCACAGGCCAGTAAAAGCCTGTCGGCATCGCCCAATTGATACTGTTTAACCAGTTTAGTATAGTAACACTCGGGCATACTTTCTACTGGTGTAATATTCTGATAAAAAGGATATAAACTGGGCGATGTAGTTTCGAGACGGCTTGAAATAATGGCTTTTATCCAATCCATTTCAGTTTTAATAACCTCAGCGTTGCTGCTTAATGACGGGTTTGGGGAAGGAATGTTTTGCATGGGATTTTTTTGTGACAGTTTTTAGAAGTGGTTTAATTTTATTTCAGTAGGCCATTAAATAAATGTGCATTGCCTGCGTTTAATTCAACCCTACTCTTCCATATTTTAGATGGTTTAAGGTTTAGCAAATACAGGTTAATGCCACTAGTAAGTTACGCCAATAGCAAAGCCTTGTCAACTAGGGATTTCCCCAGGTTTGTACCTGGGGTTTACACTAGGTTTTGTTATGAAGTTATGTGTGTGTGGATCAAAAAACTCATCGTTTAATGTCCTGTTTCAATATTCAGGTGGGTAAGTGCTTCTATGCCATTGGATTTTGCAGGTTAATAAAAAGGGATCAGCGGCCGCGGGCCTAAACAGGGGGGGATGTTAATAGGCTTGAAAGTCGCCACAGGCATAGTTTGCAGGGCATTACATAAAAAATTTAAAAACCTCGGCAGCCATGTACCAACGGAAAATGGAATAAGGAGAATTTGCCTATCTTCACGCTGTTTATTATGGGAAATTACATTTTTTTATTGCTGGTGCTGGCCTCGTTTTATGGCATGAGCAAGCTTTTTGAAAAGGCCGGTGTTGAAAGCTGGAAGGGCTGGGTGCCGGTTTACAATTTTTACGTGCTGGCAAAACTTATGGGCAAACCTTCGTGGTGGTGCCTGATCATGATTGTGCCGGGAGTTAATATTCTGATGTACGGGGTTTACGGTTTTAATGTGGCCCGGGCATTTAACAAGCCATCCAACAAC
>CALMNJ010000147.1 GCA_937868675.1 uncultured Bacteroidota bacterium
GCTGCTTCGGCTTCGGCCAATAACAAAGGGTACATCATTGGCGGCGACGATGGAAGCAATTACCTTTCACAAGTGCTGGAATACAACCCGGTATCAAACACCTGGGCACAGGTTTCCAGTCTTGCGGCTGCAACAAGTGGTCCCAGCGCGTTTGGCATTGGCTCAAAACTCTTTGCAGCAGCCGGTTATGCAGGATTATATGGCGGCTTCAACGACTATCTGTTTGAATACACCGGAAGCAATAATCTTTTTGTGTGGTCAAACACGTCCACACTTTCAGCCATTAGTGTTACCAACAGCGGCAGTTATTCAGTAACAACCACCAATTCAATAACCGGCTGTAGTAATACTGCTGTGCAATCGGTATCTATTGTGCCAAGTATTAGTATAAGCGTCAGCGGTCCAACCGTTATTTGCTCGGGCAGTGCAAGCTTGACCGCCAGTGGTGCCAGCAGCTACACCTGGAGCGCCAATGCCGGAAGTTCGACATTGGCCACGGTGATTGTTTCGCCAACTACAGCTACATCCTACACGGTGTCAGGTGTTTTGGGAACTTGTACCTCTTCAACTGTTTATAGTGTTGCTATTGCTGCACCCATTACGGTAAGCGCTACGGCTTCACCAACTTCGGTTTGTAGTGGCGGCAACGTTACTTTAAACGGAAGTGGTGCCAGTACCTATACCTGGAGTGGCAGCGTGAGCAATAACGTAGCCTTTACACCAACAGTCTCCTCTTCCTATACAGTTACTGGTACCAATACGGCGGGCTGTACCGGTACCGCGGTAGTGGGTGTGAACGTAAATGCTTCACCAACCATTTCGGTAAACAGCGGAAGTATTTGCTCCGGAAAATCGTTTACAATGGCTCCTTCCGGTGCATCAAGCTATACCTACTCCAGCGGAAGCGCAGTGGTTACGCCTACTGCTAATTCATCCTATACAGTAACCGGAACCAGTTCTTTAGGTTGTGTTTCTTCAGCGGGTGCCTTGAGCACTGTAAGCGTTGCAGCTGCACCAACAGTTACGGTGAACAGTGGCGCAGTTTGTGGCGGGGCATCATTCACCATCTCACCGACAGGAGCCAATACATACACATATTCGTCAGGTACGGCGGTTGTAACGCCAACAACGAGCACCTCGTATTCTGTTACCGGTACCGGTACCAATGGTTGCGTGAGCGCGGCAGCCATTAGTAACGTCACTGTTGGTACAGCACCAAGCCTTACTTTATCAGATGGCGCAATATGTTCAGGTAATTCTTACACGATTAATCCGAGCGGAGCAACATCATATACATTCTCCAGCGGCTCAGCTGTAGTTACGCCCACTGCTTACACTACCTACACCGTTACTGGTTCTAACGGCGCAGGTTGCAGCACTACGGCTGTAATGGCAGTTGCTGTTAATCCGATACCAACTGTGGCTGTCAGCGTAGCATCGGCTTCAGTTTGTTCGGGTAATTCTTTAGCCATATCTGCAACCGGCACCACCAACTTGGTAGCCTATTACCGAATGAATGAAGGCAGCGGCAGCACCACCGCCGATTTAAGCGGAAACAATTTAACCGGCACTTTAACCAACTCGCCAACCTGGGGAGTTTCAACCGCAACCTTTACGGGTGCCGGAAATAACCTCACATTTAATTCAAGTTACGTTGCTGTGGCCGATAACGCTGTGTTCAACACACTTCAGAACCAACTCACCATCGAGGCATGGATCTATCAAACGGATAATACTAACAATGCGATTGTTGACCGGGCCAGTTACAACTTCCTGTTTGAATCCTGTCCCAACGGACAAAGTGGGCTTGGATTTTACAACAACGGTACCTGGAACTACAGCAGCGGCACCGTGCCTGTGAATCAATGGGTTCATGTGGCTGTTACATTTAATTCCGCAACCTCCGAGGTGAAGTTTTATATGAACGGGGCATTGCTTAGTACACACTCGCGGAGCGGTGCTTTATTTTCAAACGCAGGTCCTTTGAACATTGGCCGCCAGGAGCCCAACTCCTGTCAGTGTAATATTTTTACAGGTAAAATTGATGAGTTAAGAATCTGGAAAGGCGTACGCAGTGCTTCACAACTGCTTGCATCTGCTTCTTCAACAATTACTCCTTATACATACAGTTGGTCTCCTTCTGCCGGACTTAGCAGCAGCAGTGGTGCCAGCGTGATTGCCACCCCAAGTGCAGCCAGCATATATAGTGTAACCTTCACCGACGCTAACGGTTGTTCAGCTATCTCACAAAGCAGTCTCAACATCAACACCAGTCCGACCATTTCAGCAAACTCCGCCACCATTTGTGCAGGCTCTACCACTACCCTTTCGGCTTCGGGTGCCAATACTTATACGTGGACTTCACCAACAGGCTCTGCCACCGGAGTTAATTTAGTTGTGACGCCAACCGCTAATACAACCTATTCTGTTAACGGCACCAGCAGCCTGGGCTGCAACGGCACGCAAAAAACGGTAACTGTTACTTTAAGCAATGGTCCAACCGTAACGGTGAACGCCGCCACGGTGTGCGCCGGAAGTTCGGCAACGCTAATTGCCAACGGCGCCAATACTTACACATGGAGCAACAGTTCTGTCAGCAGCAGCATTGTTGTAAGTCCGTCGGCTACTACCGTTTATACTGTTAATGGCAGCTACACCGGTTGTCCGCTTTCAGGAAGTGTTACTACAACGATCAGTGTTAACAATTTACCTTCACTGTCGGTTGCAGGTGGTTCAATTTGCAGCGGCGGATCTTTTACACTTAATCCATCAGGCGCATTGAGCTATACCTATAGCAGCGGCAGCGCGGTGGTAACACCGAGCGGCACTTCGTCGTATTCTGTTTTTGGAACCAATGCCGCAGGCTGTGTAAACACCCTGGCAGCCGTGGCAACCATTACTGTTAATTCTATTCCAGGTATTACTGCAAACAGCGGTACCATTTGCGCCGGACAACCCTTCGTGATTAATCCATCCGGAGCCAGCTCCTACTCCTACTCGGGCGGAAGCAACACAGTAATGCCCGTCACTACAACTATTTATTCGGTTACCGGTACCAGCAGTGCAGGTTGCGTTTCCTCAGCTCCGGCAACGTTAACTGTAACCGTAAATCCGCTTCCCACCATTACTGTTAACAACGGCACTATCTGT
>CALMNJ010000148.1 GCA_937868675.1 uncultured Bacteroidota bacterium
AATTCCTGGTCTGTTAACCGAAGCATATCTACCGGGACAGTTGCATCCGATGGTGTATCAAGCGTTTCATTATCAACAAGCGGAACGGTAACCCCGGCGCAGTTCTCATTTGTAAGCAATGATACGACAGTTAATGAATCCTTTGCCTCTGCAACAGTTTATTTCCGCGTAAGCACTGCAAGTTCGGCTACTTCGGCCATTTCGGTGTATGCCACCGCATATTCCAATGCTACGGCAAGTGATTATACTTTAGGAAGCTCTACGTTTACTTTCGCCGCAAATGCACCCGTTAATACTACCGCTGCCCTAACCTTCAGCATTAGTAACGATGTTGTGACAGAAAGCACAGAATACATTATCCTAAGGTTTTATAATTTACAAAATGCCTCCATTGGCACGAATCAACAGTTCGCGTTTTATATAGCGGATAACGATAAACCTATTCCTGCTGCATCCAATGCGCTAACTCTGAGTTTACTTTCTAGCTTTTCTAATACGGTTGCAGGAAGCAATTCTGCAGAAATTGTAGTTCATGACCCTGGTACCCAACGATTATTTATTGCTAACAGCATTGGGGGTAAACTAGACATTGTTGACTTTGCAAATCCTTCCAGCCCCGCATTATTGTATTCAATACCAATCACTACTTATGGGAATATAAATTCAGTAGCTGTTAAAAACGGAACCGTGGCGTGTGCAATAGAGGGTACAAATCCACAGGATTCGGGTAAGGTGGTGTTTTTTAATCCTGATGGGTTGTTCCTTAGCCAGGTAAAAGTAGGTATGATGCCTGACATGATTACATTTAATAATGCAGGAACAAGGGTTTTAACTGCCAACGAAGGCGAGCCTAACTCAACGTATACACTTGACCCGGATGGATCTGTGAGCATCATCAACATATCTGGTGGTGTTAGCAATCTGACAGCGAGTAATGTTGCTCATATAACCTTTACAGCATACAATGGTCAGGAAACTGCACTTAGGGCGTCAGGAATCCGGATTTTTGGTCTGAACGCCAGTGCATCAAAGGATTTTGAGCCTGAGTATATTTCCATTTCAAAAGACGACTCGAAGGCATGGGTTACATTACAGGAAAATAACGCGATACTTGAAATCAGCTTACTGACTAATTCCATCACCAGCCTTAGGGCATTAGGCACTAAAGATCATAATCTGCTAAACAATGGAATGGATGTTTCCAATACTACGAAAGGAATTAATATTTCCAATTTTGCGGTGAAGGGTTTTTATCTGCCAGATGCAATCGCCTCTTACACAGTTGGGGGAATAAATTATCTGGTTACTGCAAATGAGGGGGATACCCGCGATTATCCTTCGGGTGGGTACACGGAAGAAGTGCGATTGGGATCAGCGGCCCTTGATCCAGTTAAATTTCCTTTCGCATCTCAAATGAAAAACAACTCGGTTTTGGGCCGTTTAATTCTTACCAACAAGAATGGAGATATTGACAACGATGGCGATTTGGATACATTGTATTCAATTGGTGCCAGATCGTTTTCGATATGGAATGCGAATACAGGAAACCTTGTGTACGATAGCAAGGACGACATGGAGCTTATTACAGCAAATAGCTCATACTCGGTAATATTTAACGCCAGTAATACAAATATTACGCGAAAAGACCGTAGCGATGATAAAGGGCCCGAGCCGGAAGGGGTAGCTATTGGACAAATAGGATCTAACACCTATGCTTTTATTGCCATCGAGCGAATTGGTGGCGTTATGGTATATGACATTTCAAATCCGGCTGCTCCGGTATTTGTAACATATGTAAATAATCGCAACACTTCTGCATTAACCGGCGATCGTGGAGCCGAAGGCGTTATTTTCATCCCGCAGTCGCAAAGCCCGAATGGGCAGCATATTCTTATTGCCGCCAATGAGGTAAGCAGCTCTCTCAGTATTTGGGGAATTCCGGGGTGCACCAGTCCCCTGGCAAGCTCCCTCTCCGTAACCGGATCCACACTTAATGCCTGCTCGAACAGTCCACTTATATTAAGTGTTCCAAGCAATACTACTGCCAGCTATGTCTGGAGTGTGAATGGTAATACCATCAGTGGTGCGGTTTCCAATACATACGCCGCCAACGCAAGCGGTAACTACTCTGTATCTATTTCTACAAACACCAATTGTTTTACGGGCTCGGTAGTGAAAAGCCTAACAATAAATCCGAGTCCTACCCTTATCGTACCCGGTTCTTCCAGTGTTTGCTCAGGATCGGCCATAACACTATCGGTTACCGGAGCCTCAACATACAGTTGGAATGTGGGCCCAACATCTTCCGTTGTTACGTTTACGCCCGCTTCAACACAAATTTACACCGTTACAGGAACGAGTTCGGCTTCATGCACATCGGTAGCTTTTGCAACAGTTGTTGTTCAGCCCACCCCTCAACTTACTATTTCACCCACCTCAATGTCTGTTTGTGCGGGACAAAGCTCTACAATTACAGCATCAGGTGCCGCAACGTATTCGTGGAACAATGGTAATACATTGGCTTCCTTTTCATTAAGCCCCACTACCAGCACTTTATTAACAGTTGTGGCCGGCAGCACCGCTAACTGTACTGCATCTGGTTCTGTTTCCATAACCGTAAACCCAGTACCTGTTATAAACATCAATACGCCTTCAACACTTATATGCATGGGAAATACCTTGACTGCCATTGCCTCAGGTGCCAATTCGTATACGTGGAATACCGGTAGCACAAATTCTGTTCTGATCGCCAATCCGATTTCATCCGTTATTTATACCGTAACGGGCTCGTCGCTCAATTGTCTGTCAACCAAAACGGTGGGCTTCGCAGTATATATGAATCCTATTGTCGGAATTACAGGGAACACCAATGTGTGTCTTGGAAGCAGCGTAACCTTGACTGCCACGGGAGCAAATACATTTACCTGGAGCAATGGTGCAACTGCATCAACCATTACGGTAAGTCCGTCAGGTTTCACAACCTATTCAGTTACCGGAGCATTTGCTTCCACGGGCTGTTCCAATACCATTAGTGTAACAATGAATACGCTGGCTAGTCCTGTTTTGTCAGCCGCTACCACACCAACAATTTGTGCGGGTGAGCAGGCAACATTAAGTGTAGGTGGGGCCAGTAGTTATACGTGGGCGCACGGTGCCTCGGGTGCTATTATTACGGTTAGCCCACTCTCTACAACGGTATATACTGTAAATGGTACCAATTCAGCGGGCTGTTCAGCTTCACTAAACGTAACGCAAAACGTTGCGAGCTGTCTTGGATTATTACAGGATCCGAATCTTGTTATGCAACCGATTTTATTCCCTAATCCGGCAAAAGAGAGTGTATCAGTAGAATGGCAGGGCGCTACCGAAATTAAAGTACGTATTACTGATGCAGCAGGGGCAGTGATATATAACAGCAGGGTGACAGGAGATAAGATCAATATTGATGTTTCGAAATATGCAATGGGGATTTATTTCATTTCGTTAACATCGGGCGAACTAAGCAACACTAAAAAACTGATCATTGACTAAAATTAAATTATTTATTCCCTAAAAGGGAGTTCGGAGCTTTCGTCTTGAACATTATTGCCCCATTGGCTTAACCTGCGTGTAACATCACGCAGGTTTTTTTAATTGTTTGGTAAGAGGCTGTTTAAACATAGTTTATAGTTGTTTTTCACCTTTGTAAAACGTTCGAAATGAAGACTTTTTACAAAACCATTGTTCTTTCTGACATTCATCTGGGCATTAAAGCCAGTAAAGCTAAAGAGGCACTCGATTTTTTAAAGCACCATAAATGCGAAACGCTTATCCTTAACGGAGATATTATTGACGGATGGCAGCTGCGCAAGAACGGAAAGTGGAAAAAGCAACATAGTAATTTCTTTAAACACATCATCGGTCTTACCTCCAAGAAAAAATGCAAGATCATTTACATAAGGGGCAATCACGACGATTTTCTGGAGGAGATTATGCCGCTAAGGATAGGGAACTTCTCTATCAGGAAATATTATGTGCATTATGGGGTTCATAAAAAGTATTTTGTTACGCATGGAGACATTTTTGATAATATCACCACCAAGCTCAAGTGGATCGCAAAACTTGGCGATGTGGGCTATACCTTCCTGCTCTGGCTTAACAGGCATTATAATTCTTATCGCGAGAAACGCGGACTTCCCTACTTTTCATTGTCGCAGGCAGTAAAAGCAAAAGTAAAATCGGCCGTGTCGTTTATTTCGGATTATGAAAACGAGCTTGTAAAGGTGGCCAGAGCCCGAAAATGCCATGGCGTCATTTGTGGACACATTCACCAGGCCGCCATTAAAGACATCAAAGGTATTGAGTACCTCAATTCGGGCGACTGGGTGGAGAGCCTTACCGCACTTGTAGAGGATACTGAAGGTAATTGGAAAATAATCCAATATCAGGACTGGAAAAACGAACTCGTTCAAAAGACAGAAGCTGAAAGCCCTATTTCTGAAATTCTGCCAACAGGCGTCATAATAGAAACTAAAAACAAATATGCATAAAAAGTTTATTCTGGCTGTTCAGGGTGAAGGCCGCGGGCACATGACTCAGGCACTGAGTATGTACGACATGCTGATTGAACAGGGACATACGGTTTGTGCTGTAATTGTTGGCACCAGCAGTAGACGTGAAATACCAGCCTTTTTTCTTGAAAAAATTGCTTCTCCGGTATACAGGATTCAGAGCCCCAATTTTGTTTCCGACAGAAAGAACAAAAGCATTAATATTGCACGCACCATTACATATAATTTAGCAAGGCTTAAGACTTTCCGGCAGAGCCTTCATCAGATTGACTCAATAATAAAAGAACACTCGCCTGATATTGTTGTCAATTTTTTTGATCTGTTAATCGGGCTCTATTACCGCTTTTACAAGCCCATTCCACGTCTGGTTTGCATCGCACATCAGTACATT
This sequence comes from uncultured Bacteroidota bacterium, assembly GCA_937868675.1. Taxonomy (GTDB): domain Bacteria; phylum Bacteroidota; class Bacteroidia; order B-17B0; family Aurantibacillaceae; genus Aurantibacillus. The sequence continues at coordinate 4,942 of CALMNJ010000148.1, forward strand.
TATTTCCATCCTGATTTTGAATTTCCGAAGGGGCACTGGATAGAGCAGCGTGCCATTATTTTCTACACGCGATTAACCACGTCCCATAAAGCAAAAAACCTGGCATTATCTTTTTACAGGATACATACCAGCAATAAAAACGTAACGGTTGTGCCGCCACTGCTGCGTAAGGAGGTTTTTAACTTACAGCCCAGAAAAGACGATTTTTACCTGATCTATTTGGTCAACAATGGTTACTTTGAAGAGGTGCTGGAATGGCACCGTTCTAACCCCCAAATAGAAATTCACTGTTTTACCGATCAGCCTGAAATAATAGAGTCGCAATATAATTTCAACCACGCAAAATTACAGCTTCACGCCATCAATGATCGTCTTTTTCTTGAAATGATGAGCCGGGCACGCGGGCTTGCCAGCACTGCGGGTTTTGAGAGTGTTTGCGAAGCCATGTTTCTTGGTAAGCCGGTGCTCATGGTTCCGGTTAGAGGGCATTTTGAACAATTTTGCAACGCACACGATGCGTTTAAAGCCGGTGCGGGAATATTTGATGACAAATTCGACATTGGTAAACTTGCCAATTTTTCTGCTACTTTTAACGGCACCAATCAATGGTTCCAAAACTGGGTAGCTAATGCAAAACTCCGAATCTACAACGAAATTGTCGGCGCCTGATATGCCGCGCAAAATACTTTTTATTGTGAATCCCAATGCCGGAAAAAAAATTTCCGACAAAATCGTTGCAGTTATCCGCCGGGAATTTCCTGAAAACATTTATTACCAGGTTGTTATTTGGAAGGATAAAGAACACTTCGAAGAAATAACGTCCATTCTCAAAACGCAGGGCTACACCGATGCTGTGGCGGTTGGCGGCGACGGCACCGTAAATCAGGTAGCTAAAACAATTTTAAACACGGGCATCGCTCTGGGCATTGTTCCAACCGGATCGGGAAACGGACTGGCGCGTTCTCTTGGCCTCTCTATGGAAATAAGCGGGGTTATTAAACAAATTGAGAAGGGTCGTTATGCTACTATTGATAACGGCACCGTTAACGGGATTCCTTTTTTTTGCACCAGCGGCGTAGGGTTTGATGCCCACATCGGTAAACTGTTTGCTACTTCGGTAAAACGTGGGTTAAAGAGTTATGTAAAAATAACGCTTAGGGAATTGTTTGCATATCGCGCTAAGAGTTATACTCTTAGGTTTAACGATCAGGAAATAAAACGTAAAGCGTTTTTAATAACTGTAGCCAACGCGGGCCAGTACGGCAATGATTTTTATATTGCTCCGCAGGCTAAAATGAACGACGGACTTTTTCACGTTGCCATCATTAAGCCTTTCAACGCTTTTAAGGTGTTTGAAATATTTTCTAAAATTATGCGCCGTAAAGCGAATGAGTCTTCGAGTATTGAAACGTATGTAACCAACAGGCTTAGCATTACACGCGATGACGCAGCGCCTATTCATTTCGATGGTGAACCTGGAGAGCAGGGCCGGGAAATTGTTTATGAAAATCAGAAACTGACGCTGAAAGTTATTGTGGGCGAAAGCTACACGATAAACACGGTTCAAGAATTAAAATAAAGCGGATAGGCAATTTATTATAGCCTGATTCAATCCCTGGAATGATGTAACATAAGCCCCAAACTGCCAATTCTTCGCTACTTAGCTTTTGTTTTATTCTTGTTTTTATAGGTTAAAAAAATGACGATGGTGTTCAGCTCTTCCTCCGTTACAAGACTATCGGGCATATTTCGCTCGTGCTGCCTGTTTGATACCCGCAGCGCATAGCCTGTAAGTTGTTGCTGCGAAAAATCCGGAATCACGGGCCGGCGCTTCGTACCGCTGTTATGGCAATGCGAGCAGGCAGTTTCGTAAAGCACCTGGCCCTTGTTGCAGAGCTTGGTGTATTCCCCTTTCACCTCCGGCAACATGGCCTCGGGCAGAGTGTACATCATCGGTTTTTTACTGACACAGCTTTGTGGCAAAAATGGAAGTAATAACAGTAAATAAAAAAATCGTTTCATGTCAGTATTCGCCACCGGGCTTACGGTTGTTGAGTGCTTTTATGGAAGATTTCGGGAGCTTTTCTGGAGTCCTGTCCTTTGGGATGTCCTCGTTAAGCGAGAATAAAAACGACAAAAGATACGATTTCTCCTTTTGAATAAGATGCAGCGAATCTGAAGAAAGTGTTTGATTGCCAACTTCTAAATGATGGCCCGTTCCGCCACCGGAATTATAAAACTCGATCACCTGCTCCAATGAGCCGAACACACCGTTGTGCATAAACGGTTTGGTGCGGGCGGCGTTGCGTACAGTTCCGGTCCTGAATGCGCGCAGTGTTTCGGGAGCCGGATTAACCGCGTATCTCCCGCTGTCGCTGCTTATTCTTATGTATGAAGTGTCAGCAGGAACGCCCAGCACCTCGAACTCTGAGCCAATGTAGGGGGGCTTTACTCCATTGAACTGGGGAATAAAATGACAGGTGCCGCATTGTGCCTTACCCATAAAAAGATTAAAACCCTGTTGAGCAGATGCGCTTATGCAGCCAGTACCGTTCATAGACCTGTCGAAGGGCGAATCAAACAGGCTGAAGCGGCTGTAGTAATACACCACCGCTGAAGTGATGTGATGAATGCCGATCTCTTTTTCTTCCGGCGTGTGTTTGATGAATTTCTCGAAGGCTTTTTTGTATGAACTGCAGGAAAGGACTTTTTTGAGCACATCGGTTTCGATGCTTCCCATTTCCTGCGGGTTGGTAATAACATCGCGGGTTTGTGCGTGAAGGGTGATGTGCCTTCCATCCAGCATGAGCAGGTGGTTCAGGTCGGCATTTACAAGCGTAGGCGTGTTCCGGGGTAATGCGTGCTGACGGTCAAATGCCGGAGCCGTGCGTGGCATCGTATCAGTAAAGCATTGATCGGGGCGGTGACAGGATGCGCAGCTGCGTAGATTATTCCCGGATAAAATGGGATCGTAAAAAAGATCGCGTCCTGTGTTCTCGATTTCTTTTAAAATTTCTTGATTGTATATTCTAAGGAACGCGCCTTTTGTGTTTTGCCCGTTGTATAGCCGTTTGCTGAAAATGGAGTTGCAGTTATTGTTGAGTGAGTAATCGGAATAGTTAAGTGATTTTACTCCATATTCTCTTATCAAGCGCTGATTGATGGCGAATAATGGATTTACAAAGTCTTTCACAAACGTGTAGTGATCGAACTGATTGTGATCGGATGGCTGATCCATTACGAAACGCGTCATTTTCTTTGCGAGTTCGGTATATTCAGCTGGAAGTTTTTTTTCAGGGAAGTTGCGGTTGAAAATTTCGTAGATCTGATCTATGCCCTGGAGCATGTGTCTTATTTCAGGGATAATATTTTTTGAATCAGGGCATTCAAAACCAGTGTTGTATAAGGTGGCAAGATTCAACAGGAAAAGTCTGTTGCAATAAAAAAGGTGGTCAGGCGAGGTAAGAAGCGATGCCAGCGAATCTTCGAGATAGAGCCTGCTCATTTTAAGAGACTCGTTCAACAGAGTCAGCAGTGAGTCCTTTGCGGGCGTTGGCTCGTCCAAATAAATAGCCGCAAGGGTTAGCCCTGCTCCTTCACGGCGATAGGGCTTCTCAAACTTTTCAAACACCTCGGTTTCCCATTCCACCGGCAGTGGCCCGTTTATTTTTTTGTAGGCGAGCGGTTCCAGATACCGCAACCAGAAATCCATATTTTTCATCGCCAGCCTTGCCGCATTAAGGCGTTCCTTAATCAAAACAAAATTGGTTTCTGAAAAGCCCGTTTTGTTCACCGTTGCTATGAGTGCCTCCTGTTTTTGAATAAAATCCGCCAAGCGGCTTTCATAAAGCTGCTTC
>CALMNJ010000149.1 GCA_937868675.1 uncultured Bacteroidota bacterium
TGTCCGCAAGATTAACTGCCCGCACTACACACTATAAATACCATTACCCCCACATGTATTTCGCAAAACAATGAAAATACAATGAAGCAACTAATAATCTTGTTTGTTTAAATAAAAAATCCCTGCCTTTTTTGGCAGGGATTTTTGCAAAAATGTTACTTCCGCTTAAGCAGTAACTTCTACTTTTGGAGCAGCGGCCATAATTTCTTCATTGGCAGCCGAGGCATACTGACTAAAGTTCTTAACAAACTGCTCTGCCAGATTCTGGGCCTTTTTATCGTAGGCCTCTTTATCGGCCCAGCTATTGCGTGGATCCAGAAGTTCTGTTGGTACGCCGTCGCACGCTTTTGGAAATGCGAGGCCAAAAAAGTTGGTTTTACCATATTCAACGCTATCCAGTTTGCCGGTAAGGGCTGCTGTAATAAGCGCACGCGTATAGGATAATTTAATGCGGCTTCCGGTACCATAGGCTCCACCCACCCAGCCGGTGTTAAGCAGCCATACGTTTACCTTGTGCTTTTTAAGTTTTTCGCCAAGCAGTTCGGCGTATTTGGTTGGATGAAGCGGTAAAAAAGCTTTTCCGAAACAAGCGGAAAAAGTAGTTGTAGGCTCTGTGATACCCATTTCGGTTCCGGCCACCTTAGCGGTATAACCGCTGATGAAGTTATACATGGCCTGACCCGGGCTGAGCTTACTGATAGGAGGCAGCACACCAAAGGCGTCGCAGGTTAAAAAGAAGATGTTTTTTGGAATGTCGCCCACCGCTGGTGTTACAGCATTATCAATATAATTAGCCGGATAACTTACACGTGTGTTTTCGGTGCGGCTAATGTTTGAATAGTCAACAGTTGTGGTACCCTCATAGCATCCAATGTTTTCGAGCAGCGAACCAAATTTAATGGCGTTAAAAATCTGGGGTTCTTTTTCGGCGGTAAGGTCCACACATTTTGCATAGCAGCCACCCTCAAAATTAAACACGGCATTGTCGCTCCAGCCATGCTCATCGTCACCAATAAGCTTGCGGTTTGGATCGGCACTAAGGGTGGTTTTACCTGTACCCGAAAGGCCAAAGAAAATAGCGGTATCACCATCTTTGCCAATGTTGGCCGAGCAGTGCATGCTGAGCACCTTTTTTTCGTGTGGTAAAATGTAATTGAGTACCGAGAAAATAGATTTTTTTATTTCGCCGGTATAACCGGTTCCGCCAATCAGGATTAGTTTTTTTGTAAAATTAATGATCGCAAAATTGTGCTGACGAGTGCCGTCAATTTTTGGATCGGCTTTAAAGCCCGGGGCATTAAGTATTACCCAATCGTGCTTAAAGGATTTGATTTCATCGGTAGTTGGTCTCAGAAAGAGGTTGTAGGAAAACAAATTGCTCCAGGGATACTCATTTACCACCCTAATATTGATGCGATATTTAGGGTCGGCGCAGGCATAAGCGTCACGCACCCATACCTCGCGGCCAGCCAGATAAGCCAGCATCCGGTGATGCAAAAGGTCGAACTTATCGGTTTCAAAACGGTTGTTTACATCACCCCACCATACGCTATCTTTGGTATTTTCGTCAAAAACCACAAATTTATCTTTTGGAGAACGGCCGGTAAACTCACCGGTATCAATGGCAAGCGCG
>CALMNJ010000150.1 GCA_937868675.1 uncultured Bacteroidota bacterium
AAATTTTTCTGTACAAAGAAGACTTCGAAAAGTTCATTGACGGGCTTAATGAAGCCATTCAGCATATCCGCGAAAACGCACCCGTAACCGAAACCAACTACGAAGGGGGCGGTGAAAAAAAGGAAACGGACATCAGCTTTGAAGACCTCGGCAATTAATTTATGCCATTAGCATTATTAAAGGGCGGCTCAAACCGCCCTTTTTTATTGGATATAGTTTGCTCCGGCCACAATTCGTGTTCACTACCTGGCCGAAATCAACGTTTGAACGAATGTCTAAGTCAGTTATTCCAGTTTCTTTCAACCCCCCCGACCTATGGTTATTCACTTGACCATTACTTATACGGGTACGTTGTCCCGGTAGGGTTTTTTACAGATTTGCAAAATATTACCTTAGTGCCCGATGCGCCTGCTGATTCTTGATAATTACGATAGCTTTACCTATAACCTTGTGCACCTTGTAGAAGGTCAATCGGATATATCTTTTGACGTTTTTCAAAACAATGCAATAAGTGTAAAAGAAGTTGCTGTCTACGATAAAATCATCCTTTCACCAGGCCCCGGATTGCCGAAAGATGCAGGCATAATGCCTGAACTTCTGGCCCGTTACCATCACTCTAAATCAATACTTGGCGTTTGTCTGGGCTTTCAGGCCATTGGAGAAGCATTTGGTTGCAGCCTCCAAAATTCCGAAACCGTTTTTCATGGATTAGGCCTGCCGGTAAACATTGTGGCAAAAGACCCCCTGTTTGAAAATTGCCCTCCCCGGTTTATCGTTGGGCGTTATCACTCATGGGTAATTAACCGAACTAGCATTGGGAATAAACTATTAATAACAGCGGAGGACGATGCCGGCCTGGTGATGGCAGCACGTCATCCGCGCTTTGACGTGTGCGGGGTGCAGTTCCATCCCGAATCAATTCTCTCTGAATACGGAGCGCTTATTATAAAAAACTGGCTCAGCGGTTCGGCTTTAATTGAGTAATTTTCTAAAAAAAATCAATGGCTGTAATCGGCTCTGCAGGTTATAATGTAATAACAGGTTCGAGGGCACTCGCAAAACTGAATTCCTTTTTAAATAAAAAAAAGTACAGCGCCCTATTTATACTGTGTGATGAGAATACCTTTTTACATTGTATGCCCCTGCTCATTATTGCGTGTCCCAATCTGCAACAGGCTCATATAATTGAGCTGGAATCGGGCGAGCATTCAAAACACCCCGATGTTTGCAACATGCTATGGCAAACCCTGGCCGACAACAGTGCTGACCGCAGCTCCTTACTACTGAACCTGGGTGGGGGCGTAATTAGCGATGTGGGTGGGTTTTGTGCATCGGTTTACAAACGTGGTATTGATTTTATTAATGTCCCTACCTCGCTGCTTGCAATGGCCGATGCCAGTGTGGGCGGCAAAACAGGGATTGATTTTGGCGGATACAAAAACATGATCGGTACATTTGCGCAGCCACAGGGCGTATTTGTTTTTCCGCCATTTTTGGAAACATTGCCGCGGCGACAGCTTGTAAATGGAATGGCTGAGCTTTACAAAATTGCTCTGGTGAGCGACAGACAATTCTGGCAGGAACTTAGCGTTGGATTAACCAACACCACTTTCGAATCGCAAATCAATAAAAGCATTGAGTTAAAAAATAAAATCGTTTTAAAAGACCCTTTTGACCGCTCGTATCGTAAGGCTCTTAATTTCGGCCACACCATAGGTCACGCTCTGGAAGCGCAAAGACTTGGCAGTAAACACGAACTATTGCACGGCGAAGCCATTATGGCCGGAATGATAACTGAATGCCATCTTGCCTGGCAGAAAAAATTAATCTCTAAAAAGGAACTACTGGAAGTGAGTGGCTTTATGAAGCTCCGGCTGCATCCAAAAACTGGTCTGTTGAACTTTAATGAATTGAACTCCTTCCTCATACACGACAAGAAAGCTGCCGACCGCAAACTGTTGTTTTCGCTGCTCAGGGGTATAGGAAATTGTAAAACAGATGTTTTGGTAACTGAAAAGGAGATTGCAAAGGCATGCGATTTTTTCAACGCGTTAGTGCATGATTGAGTTAACACCGCCCATACACCCGGTAAACTGCAGCATAAACCTGGGAGGTTCGAAAAGCATCTGCAACCGCCTGTTGATTCTGAACGCTTTGATGGGCACCCGGTGCAAAATAGAAAATCTGTCCGATTCAGACGACACTGTCATCTTGCAGCGGGCACTCGATATCAGTAAACAAACAGACTCCGCCACAATTAACGTGGCCCATGCCGGAACCGCCATGCGTTTTTTATCGGCCTACCTCTCACAAAAACCTGGGCACTGGTTTTTAACTGGTTCTGTGCGAATGAAGGAACGCCCCATCGCGCCTCTGGTAGATGCACTCAGGGCGGCCGGCGCTGAAATTGAGTATGTAGAGAGGCAAGGGTATCCGCCATTATCCATTAAAGGGAAAAAACTAAGGGGCGGCAGTATCCGCATTGACGGCAGCATGAGCAGCCAGTTTGTGTCGGCACTTCTGCTGGCATCCCCCTCTTTTACAGAGGGCGTTGCTCTTCATCTTGAAAACAAAATTGTTTCGGAGCCCTACATTGAAATGACTATTGGTTTGCTGAGGGATTTTGGTATTACTGTATCCAGCGCAGAACACGTGATCCGGATTGCTCCCG
>CALMNJ010000151.1 GCA_937868675.1 uncultured Bacteroidota bacterium
CAGTAATTACAGCCTCTTATTAAGCATTATCGTCCACTGATGTAGTATTTCCATCCACTTCGCCACCCTGCTCACCTGTTTGGGGTGACTCCTCTCCTGCCGTTCCGCCTGCCTCCTGGCTTTCCTCCTCATCTTCATGATCCACCTGTGTTACCGCAGCAATACCGTCACTATCCTGTATATTAATAAGCCTTACACCCTGTGTGGCCCGGCCCATCACCCTTAGGTCGGAAACATTAAGTCGGATGGTAATACCATTTTTTGTAATAATCATCAGGTCGTTTGCGTCTGTTACTGTTTTAATGCCAACAAGATTACCCGTTTTGTCAGTTATGTTAATGGTTTTCACTCCTTTTCCACCACGGTTAGTGATCCTGTATTCTTCAATATCCGAACGCTTGCCGTAACCCTTTTCCGAAACCACCAATACCGTTGATTTCATGTCGTCTATACAAATCATGCCAACAACCTCGTTGTTTCCTCCGTCTTCATCGTTCAGATCAATGCCAATAACACCGCTGGCATTACGTCCCATAGGGCGTACCTTTTCTTCCGGAAAACGGCAAACCTTACCAAGTTTTGTGGCCAGCATAATTTCGTTTTTGCCATTGGTGAGAGCTGCTTCCAGAAGCATATCGCCTTCGCGGATGGTAATAGCGTTGATGCCATTGGCACGTGGCCTTGAATACGCCTCGAGCGAGGTCTTTTTAATAATACCTTCGCGGGTGCAAAGGATAATAAAATTGTTATTGAGGTACTCCTCATCACTCAGGTCTTTAATATTGATGTACGCCCTCACCTTATCATCCGGCGCGATGCTGATCAGGTTTTGAATAGCTCTGCCTTTACTTTGTTTGTTCCCTTCGGGCACTTCATACGCTTTTATCCAATAAACCTGCCCTTTTTCGGTAAACAATAAAATGTAATTGTGAGTAGACGCAATGAACATGTGTTCAACAAAATCCTCATCGCGTGTGGCTGTGCCTTTGCTGCCCCTGCCGCCTCGGTTCTGGGCTCTGTATTCAGTGAGGTTTGTACGCTTCATATAGCCCATGTGCGAGATGGTAATTACCACATTCTCGTTGGCTATCATATCCTCAATGCGAAGGTCATCGCCCGAATATATAATACCCGTGCGGCGTTCGTCGCCGTATTTTTCTCTTATTTCAACCAGTTCGTCCCTAATAATTTTATAGCGCAGATCGTCCTTTTCCAGAATCTCTTTAAGATTAGCGATCGTTTTCATCAGTTCATCATATTCTGCTTTCAGCTTATCTCGCTCCAAACCGGTGAGGGTTCTCAGTCGCATGTCGAGTATTGCACGGGCCTGCACTTCCGAAAGGCTGTACTTTGTCATCAGTTCGTCGCGGGCCGCGTCGGGTGTTTCGCTTTCCCGGATAATTCGGATAACCTCATCCAAATTGTCAATTGCAACAAGCAATCCCTGCAAAATATGCGCGCGCTTTTCGGCCTGCGCCAGTTCATATTTGGTACGGCGTACTACCACCTCATGGCGGTGCTCCACAAAATGATGAATAATGTCCTTTAAGTTAAGCAGTTCCGGGCGCCCATTCACCAATACTACGTTGTTAATGGAGAAGGATGTTTGCAGAGAGGAGTATTTGTAGAGGTTGTTTAAAACAACATTGGAAATAGCATCGCGTCGTAATTCATAAACCACACGGATTCCTTCGCGGTTACTTTCGTCGCGTATTTCGGTAATGCCTTCAATCTTTTTTTCGTTACAAAGCTCCCACTGGCGCTTAATCATTTCGGCCTTGTTGATCTGATAAGGCACTTCGGTTACCACTATCCTTTCGCGCTCTCCAACCGTTTCAATTACCGCCTTTGCGCGCATTACCACACGGCCACGTCCGGTGTGATATGCTTCTTTAACACCTTCATAACCATAAATGCTGCCGCCGGTAGGAAAATCAGGAGCCTTAATGTATTTCATCAAACCGTTAATGTCAATGCTACGGTCATCAATATACGCCACAATGGCATCCACGCATTCTGTCAGGTTATGAGGCGCCATGTTGGTGGCCATCCCCACGGCAATACCCGAAGCGCCATTCATTAACAACTGCGGCACGCGCGTTGGAAGCACGGTTGGTTCAGTAAGTGAGTCGTCGAAATTGGGGCGGAAATCAACTGTGTCTTTTTCAATGTCGGCAAGCATTTCCTCGGCAATTTTTCTGAAACGAACTTCAGTATAACGCATGGCAGCCGGCATATCGCCATCCATTGAACCGAAATTTCCCTGGCCGTCAACCAGCATGTAACGCAGGCTCCATTCTTGTGCCATACGCACCATGGTGTCGTAAACACTGGCATCACCGTGGGGGTGATATTTACCCAGCACTTCACCCACAATACGCGCTGATTTTTTATAAGGCCTGTTATGTAAAACCCCAAGG
>CALMNJ010000152.1 GCA_937868675.1 uncultured Bacteroidota bacterium
CCTCCCGGGCAATCACCCAAGCCCCCTGAAAACTATTGCGTAGAATCTGACTGGTCATCGGCATCCTATTGGTTCAGTGTTTGCGCCATGGGCCCTGGAAACAGAATTATACTCCCCAATTTAAGGGCAAACAGTCTACAGGCCGATTCGGTATTGCCTCAAATATATAAGAATCTAGGGCTGAATTGTGAGTTTAAAGAAACGGGCATTTTAATTCAGCAAACCTCAACTGCGGTAAAAGAACTGGAATACAACTTTATTAATTGCCCTGACATTGCTCAAACGGTGGCCATCAGTTGTTTTGCGCTTGGTGTTAAAGCCAGACTTGAGGGCATTGAAACACTCAAGATTAAGGAAACCAACCGGATTGAAGCGCTGGCAGTTGAACTGAATAAGTTAGGCGCCGATGTGCACTATAGCGATACTCATCTTGAGATGAATAGAACCATACATCGCAAGGATGGAAGACACGTTATAAATACCTATGGCGATCATCGGATGGCCATGAGCTTTGCTCCGCTTTCATACTATGCCCCAAACCTTTGCCTGGCCAATGAGAGCGTGGTTTCCAAGTCGTATCCCCGCTTTTGGGATGATTTGAAAAGCGCCGGTTTTAATGTACATTTGCTGCCCTGAAAATGGCCTTTTTCGCATCGGATAAAAACAAAGGTGACGGCGCTGAAATGTCGTTTTTGCAGCACATTGAAGTGCTTCGCTGGCATCTTGTACGAAGCGCTGCCGTTGTGATGAGCCTTGCCATTACCGCATTTTGTTTTAACGAGTTTGTTTTTGATACTGTCATTTTCGGGCCTTTGCGTCAGGATTTTATTTCGTACCGGGCCCTTTGCTGGTTTGGTCATAAATTGGGGCTAGGCGACACTCTTTGTATGCAGATAAAACAGCAGCACCTGCAAACTCTAAGCGCATCCGAACAGTTTTTCAATCACATGTGGATCTCATTTCTGACAGGTATCATACTTGGTTTCCCGTTTATTTTATGGGAGCTATGGAAGTTTGTACGCCCGGCACTGAAAAATCAGGAAGTGGGGCCGGTGAAACTTTTTGTTTTAATTGCCTCGGTGCTTTTGCTCATTGGTGTGTTTTTCGGGTATTACCTTTTGTTCCCTATGAGTTACAACTTTCTCATAAACTATCAGGTATCGCCCAGTGGTATTGTACAAACCCAAAACACCTTTGATGATTATATATCCCTGATAAGCACCATGACCATTGCCTCAGGTGTAATATTTGAAATGCCTGTGCTGGTTTATTTCCTCACACGAATGACCCTCTTAACACCGCAATTCATGCGCAAATACCGGAAACATGCAGTAGTGGTAATTCTTATTGCAGCAGCCGTTATAACCCCAAGTCCCGACATCACTTCGCAAATGATTGTGGCGGTGCCAATGTATTTTCTGTATGAGCTAAGTGTATTTGTTTCAGTGTGGGTTGTAAAAAAGCATAAACTCGAAACATAGAACTGCTATCCCTGCAGGGCACTAAATTTGAGATTGCAACAAAGATCCAAGCTATGAGCAGAACTTCGGCCTCATATAATTAAAAGTGATTTCCCAAACTTTAAACACGCCAAAAAACGCATCAACATGAGTAACAAAGTAGAAGAGTTTAATGAGTACCGTTCCAAAATGAACGAAGTGATCCTGAGCAAGGACAATCTGGTGATCAAGCGCCTTTTTAATCTTGATACTCAAACTTACACAGAAGGAGCCTTGAGTGTAAAAACCAAAGAAATGCTCGGACTTGTAGCTAGCATGGTGCTGCGTTGCGACGACTGCATTAAATATCATCTTGAAAAATGCCGCGAGCAGGGCTGCAGTACCGAGGAGATATACGAAGTGTTTGCGGTGGCCAATATTGTAGGGGGCACCATTGTGATACCACACACCCGGCGTGGCGCCGAGTTTTGGGAAGAACTAATTTCGAAAGGCTGATTTTACCACATGAGTTTGCCTTTTGCCAGACAGGTGCCGCGAACACACAAGCGGTAGTAATAAAACCCTGGTTCCAGTCCCGGGCACATCCGCTGGTTACTTTCATGCAGATATTCAGAATACACACACTTGCCTGAGGTATCAAAAAGAATAACCTGCACCGAACCGGTGCTTAATGCATCAGAAGAAAAACCAAGGCAATTGTCTCGGTTGTAAAGAGACAGTTTTTTGACTGCAAGCTCATCATTTCCAAGACAAGCATTTACTATTACCTGCACTGAGCCGGTATTGCTGCATCCGTAAGTATTAGTAAACGTCGTTGTATAAACTGTATTTATAAGGGGTGAAACACTAGCCGAAAAAGTGTTTGAACCGGATGACCATGAATAACCAGGCGAGCCGGTTGCTGAAAGTGTTGTGCTCTCGCCCGCACAGACCGTTGCTCCAGGCGTATTGTAGAGCACGGGCGGAACCGGATTAATAACCAACGTTTGTACATAAGCTGTTCCCGGACCAAATGCGTTGCCCGACACCAGAGTTACTGAATAAACCGTTGGGGCTGAAAAATATATGAGCGGATTTTGCGTCGTTGAATTATTGATGTTGACACCCGCGGATGGAGTTACAGTCCAGGCCCAGTAAGTTGGATTATTGCTTGAAAAATCGTTGAACTGAAGCGCCTGACCAGCGCAGTAGATTCCTGAATTGCTAAAACTGGCAGCCGGCAACACTTTGAAGTGGAACGTGTCCGCAACACAATTGTAATTATCTTTTACCCAAAATGTGTTGTTACTAAATGTGTTTACAGTCTGCGGACTCAAGGTGGCTGAGTTACTCCAGTTATAATTCCCTGGCCAGGACGGTGTAAGATTAACGTTTTGCCCGGGATGTACCGTATAGGAAGTTACATGATTCACATTTTTAAACATCGTAAACTGATCACGGATAACGCCATCGGCGCAAAGCCATTTAAGGTCAAGGCGGTTGTTTTCAACATCCAGAATCATAGATCCCCCATTGGTAGCATCGGAGTAAAACATTGCATCGTGCGGAAACGACGTTTGTTGTCCGCCAAGTTGCCCCGAAGACCCCGAAACCACGTACACGGTACCGGATTTGTGGTTAACGGTGTCTTTAATATAAGGACAAGAATTGGTGGTGCCGTTGTACATGGCGGATGATGAATCAATCAGATGAGTCGTGGCACTGAATGTTGCTTCTGGCCCGTAGTGTCCGTGCAAGAGTCTGGAACGTTCGTAGTCGTGACTATGGCCGCACATGATTAGATCAACATTGTATCGCTCAAGTATCCTTATAAAATCCTGCCTGATGCTCACAAGATCAGATTCAGTATCGGAATTATGCGAACCCATGGTGTAGGGCGGGTGATGCCAGTAGGCAATTGTCCAGAGTTTGTGATTGGCCGCGAGATCCTGTTTCAGCCAAAGGGCCTGCGGGCTTAGTGTGTCGTACATTTTTTGATTGGCCCCGGTGGTTCCGTACGAATCGAGTGAGATAAAATGAATGTTCCCATAATCAAACGAGTAATACGCCTCGGTGCCCGAAGCAATACCACCGGCCTGCGCGTTATCGGGTGTTGAAAAAATACTGTAGTATGGAATATTGGTACTGGTGGAGGTTCCATTGATGTAATCATGGTTTCCTGGTGTGGGCCACAGCACTGCGCTTTTCATCACATTGTTCTGGTAATAGGCAAAAAATTCTGCGTTGTATTCGCTGTCGGAACCAAAATAATAGGCATTATCCCCCAATAACAACCACCCATTTACGGGACGGTTTCCGTTATAGCTCATAAATTGGTTCCGCACATTGGTTTGGTTCACCGAAGCGTTGCCGCAATCGCCTGTAACCCAAAAGCGATACTTGCCTGCAACACCGGGTGCCGGAGATGTAATAAAGTAATTATTGGTATCTCCCTGTATTACCAAAGTGGTGGTGCCTACACTGTAAAAATACTTGGTGTGGGGCAGGAGGCCGGTAAGCTGGGCCTGGTGAGATAATATATTCGAAGAATTGGTAACTGCCAGTGTGAGGGAGTTTGCATTCGTTCCATATTGTACTTTTGAATCGCAGGGAATGCTGGTTTCCCAGCAAATATTGATGGAAGTGGGTGTGCCAATTTGAAGATAAGGTCCTTTGATTAAAGTAACCTGTGCAGTTCCTGGCAGCCAAAAAAATGAAAAAAACAGGATTGATATTTTTTTAAAGAAGCTCAATCAAATTATGTATGTCTTAAATACAACATTCCGGCCATTCCACACCATTATGCCGTGTATGTGTACTCACCATGAATGGTTTTCAAAGTCACTGTTTTGCCTGCACCCTGCTCAACACGGCCAATAATTTTAGCATCAATATTAAAACTTTTGCTTATTGCTATAATATCTTCCGCAAATTTCTCATCCACGTATAGCTCCATCCGGTGCCCCATATTAAACACCTTGTACATTTCCTTGTAGTCGGTGTGGCTTTGTTCATGTATGGTTTTGAACAAAGGCGGCAAATCAAACAAATTATCTTTTATTACATGAAGCCCTTCGCTCAGAAAGTGCAGCACTTTGGTTTGGGCACCACCGCTACAATGTACAATACCATTCAGGTTAGCACTGCCCACCTGTTCAATTACTTTTTTAATAACCGGGGCATACGTGCGCGTTGGCGAAAGCACAAGTTTTGCAGCATCTATGCTCTCATTAACACTTTTTCCGGAAACATCAGTATAAGAAATTTCGATTTTATCTGTAAGGTTTAAACCACCGGTGTAAACTACCTGCTCGGGTAAGGCCGCATCGTAACTTTGCGGATACTTTTTTGCCAGTTGCTTGTTAAATACATCGTGGCGCGCACTGGTAAGCCCGTTACTTCCCATACCACCGTTGTATTCGTTTTCATAGGTGGCTTTACCATAACTGCAAAGTCCCACAATCACATTTCCGGACTTAATCTTATGGTTTGAGATAACCTCACTTCGTTTCATACGGCACATCACCGTGCTGTCAACAATAATAGTACGTACCAGATCACCCACATCGGCAGTTTCGCCACCGGTTGAGTATATTGCAATACCATTGTCGCGGAGGCTTTGCAGTACCTCTTCAGTACCGTTGATAATTGCCGAAATCACATCGGCCGGAATCAGATTTTTATTGCGGCCAATGGTTGAAGAAAGCAGAATATGATCGGTAGCGCCAACACAAATGAGGTCGTCCACATTCATGATTACCGCGTCCTGAGCAATTCCTTTCCAAACACTCAGGTCTCCGGTTTCTTTCCAGTACATGTAGGCCAGCGAGGATTTGGTTCCAGCACCATCGGCGTGCATCACCAGACAGTATTCTTCGTTGCCGCTGAGGAGGTCGGGCACAATTTTACAAAATGCTTTCGGGAAAAGTCCTTTGTCTAGTTTTGAGATGGCCGCATGAACATCCTCTTTGCCCGCCGATACACCGCGGAGTTGGTATTTATTATCGCTCATTTTTGTGTGTTCAAAGATACACATTCCGGTTGATGAGGAATGCTTATTTTTGCACACCGTGAGCAACAAAAAGATCAGAATTTCCATTGTAAATTACACTAATACCCTGCCGTTTAAATGGGCCCTGAAGCGAAGTGCATTGCTCAATGAAATGGAACTGCAGGAGGATATCCCGAGCATTTGCGCACAAAAACTCAAATACGGGCAGGTTGATCTGGCCCTGGTGCCGGTAGCATTGCTGGCCGAACTCGACAGTTACTTTATTGAAAGCGATTATTGTATTGGTGCCGATGGAAAAGTGGACAGCGTAAAGCTATACAGTAGCGTTCCTCTTCAGGAAATAAAAACGGTAACTCTCGATTACCAGTCCCGGTCTTCGATCACACTTACCAAAGTGCTCTTTAAATTTTTCTGGAAACAAAGTGTTATTTATCATGAAGCCAAACCCGGCTTTGAAAAACAAATTGCCGGCAGCAATGCTGCTGTGGTAATAGGCGACCGAACTTTTGCCATGAACGGTACTTTTGAGTTTGAATACGACCTGGCCGAAGAATGGAAAAAATTTACGGGTCTGCCTTTTGTATTTGCGGCATGGGTAAGTATCCATAACATCCCCATGGAGTTTATGAGTCAATTTAATTCCGTTTTAAAAACCGGAGTTGAAAATATTGCAAAAGCGGTTCAAGACGAATATTCAAACAAAGACCTGAGCCCATCGAAAACACTCGAGTATCTTACCAATCGTATAAATTACACCCTCGATAACAGCAAGAAGGAAGCGCTTAGTCTGTTTCTGAATTACATCAAATTGTTATGATACCTACAACCCCCTAAAGGGGTGAGGAGATTGCTGTAAAAGCACATTTTATTATTACTAAATTAGGTAGGTTAATTTTTATTGAATATGAACAAACAAGCGCACCGTTTTATTGCATTCGTTATTTTTTTTGCCGGGTGTTTTAATGTATCCAAATCGCAGACAA
>CALMNJ010000153.1 GCA_937868675.1 uncultured Bacteroidota bacterium
CCATGCCGGTGGCGTAAGCTTTTGTATTATTATTGACAAAATACCGGATGCGAACATTATCAATCTCATACGGGTCAATATTGGTCATGTCTTTATAATAGGCCGCCATCAAAAACTTAAATCGCCGCTTCCACATCTTAAATACGTAATCGGTGCTTAATACATAGTGAACCGATTTTTGTGCTTTTATGTTGGTATTAATTGTGCCGTCAATGTTTCGCAGTTCGCGGTAAAAGGGCGGCTGATAATAAATACCGCTGCTGAACCTGAACATCCAGTTGCGTTTCCAGTTTGGTTTCCAGGCAAAGGTTACACGCGGCGAAACAACGGTTTGTTCGTTAAAAGTCCAGTAATTGGCGCGCACGCCGGCGGTAATATGCAGTTCGGAAGTGTCGCGGAAACGGTGATTGAAATTGTATTGTGTGTAGGCCTGCGAGCGGCCACTTTGAATGCCGACTTTGGTTTTAAAAACATCCGTAAGGTCAATGGAGGTAGGACTGTATGGTACAATAAAACCCGAAGAGTCAACGGTTTTCCACTCGCTCAGTTTGTCGTTAATAGTTTCAAATTGCTGACGCACCCCCCACAAAATCTCACTCTTGTCGTTGATAGCGTAAGAGCCTTTGTGTTCAAAATTCACCACCATTGCGTTCAGGTAATTGCGTCCGTTATTCAAAAATGTTCCTACACCCCGGTTGTATGCCACCTGTCCAAAATTGGGTTTTCCAAGATCTGCTTCCAGTTGGTCAATATAGTACTGGCCCTGCAGGGTATATATTTCCTGTTCGTCAGTGCGATAAGCCGATGAAATGAATTTTAGTTTTGTTTTGGAGTTGGGTTTGTAGGTGGCCGAGAGACCGCTTACCATCGTGAGATATTGCATCAGTTCCTGCCCGTCGAAATAAACAGTGAACCTGAGCGCACTCTTAACGGTACCAAAATCGGTTTGCCGGTAAGTAGGGGTAACCAGATAGCGGTTTGCCGAAATGCTGCTGAGCCACTCAATGTTGAGTTTCGGATTTATTTTAAAGTTGAAGAAACTTTGAAAATCTCCGGTACTTGGTTTGTACTCGCCCTGTGTGTCTAATGTTTTAAGCAGGTAAATATTGCTGCGATAACGCGCCCCTACATTCCATGAAACAACATGGTTTTTGCTTACCCCTTCCAGCTGAATATTACCTCCCAGAAGGCTCGCCGATGCAGAGCCGCCAAACTCGTTGGGTTTGCGGTAGGTAATGTCGAGCACACTGCTGAGTTTATCGCCATAACGCGCTTCAAATCCACCGGCATAAAAATTCATGTTTTGAACCATTGCCGGGTTCGGGAAACTAAGCCCTTCCTGCTGGCCGCTGCGGGCAAGGAAAGGGCGGTACACTTCAATATCGTTTACATACACCAGATTCTCATCGTAGTTTCCACCCCTCACACTATAGCCGCTGCTAAGCTCATTATTGCTGGTGCCGCCCATGGTTTTAAGTATATCTTCGAAATTCCCCGTCACACTGGGAAGTTTTGAGTAAACCCGCTGTGGGTCGAGGTGAAAAGAGCCGTCAAACCGGCTTTGGTCATGTGTGATTTCCACTTCGGTAAACGTGTTAATGAAACTCATAACCGGCGAGAGTTCTATTTTTTCGCCAGGTTTTGCAATCAGGGTGTAATTCGCCTGCGAATAACTGATGTTGGCAAAAACAACCGTTTGCAGTCGTCCGCTTTCAACCACCAGTTCGTAATGGCCTTTAGAATCTGAAAGGGTATTTGCATTCTGATTTTCTTTTACAACGATGTTGGCGCCTTCAATAGGATTACCGTCCGATCCACGAACCACGCCTGTAACCGTGGCGGTTTGAGCGTAAATAGTGCTTTGCAGGGCAAGCCAGCATAAAAGAAACAAATATAATTTACCGGCGGTCAGAAATTTTAAACAAGTAACGAATATACGGAGTAAATATTATACGCCTGAACATACTATTTTAGGCTGCCCAGGTTATGTATCAGGGTGTGATTATACAGTTGAATCATGGCTCTGAAACGGGCGGTGTACATCGAATCCCTTTTCTTGTCAATATTGGTAAGCGTGTTTTTAAGCAGACTGTCGCGGCGGTAGTTATAAATGCAGTTAATCTTATTGTCAATGCAGGTATAGGCCATTGAATCTTCACATAAAAAATGGGAGCCATTGATGTAGAAATAAGCATTTCCCTGGGCGTCTTTTTCAAAGCAGTTTTTTCCGAAAGCAAAAAACGGTTTGTTGTATCCCATAAGGCTCATTGCGCTCGGCAGAATGTCTGCCTGCGAAATGGTTTTTTCGTGAATACCCCTTAACGAACCGTCGGGTTTGAAGAAAAGAATTGGAATGGTAAGGCATCCCACAGGATTGCTAAAAAAAGGATGGTTTGAAATGCTGGCATGGTCGGCGGTTAAAATAAAGAAGGTGTTTGCATACCAGGGCTGTTTTTTTGCCGATTCAAAAAACAATCGCAGCGAATGGTCGGCATAACCTATAGATTCGGAGTTTTCAAGATTAGTTTTAGGGAAACGACCCCTGAATTTTTCAGGTATCAAATACGGGTGATGCGAGCTAAGTGTAAAAACCGCCGCATGAAAGGGTTGTTTGAAACCATTCATTTTTTTGCAGGCGTATTGCAAAAACGGCTCGTCAAAAATGCCCCAGAAACCGTCAAAGTCTTTGTCATCGGCATACTCATCGCGGCCAAAATAAAATTCGTAGCCGGCTGCAGAAGCCCAATCGGTAAAATTCATTGTGCCGTTAATGCCACCATGAAAAAAAGCGGTGGTGTATCCATCTCCTTTTAATAAACTGGCAAACGAGGTTTGTTTGTTGGTGGCATACTGAGAGTTGATAAAAGGATTGTCCATTAAAGTGGGCAAACTTGAAAGGATGGCCGGAATGCCCTCGATGGATTTTGTTCCGTTCGAAAAACCATTCGTAAATACCAGCGAGTGATCCATCAGGCTGTCAAGAAAAGGCGTGATGCTTTGTGTTCGTCCCAGTTTTGTGTATTCTTTGGAAAAACTTTCAAGAATCAGCACCACCACATTTTGCTCTTTGAATACCGAATCTTTGTTGCAGTGAACCGGATTAAAAAATGTAAGTAACTGTTCATCCGAATAAAATTGATATTCGGGCAGGGATTTTTGTTCGAATGATTTGATGATCGTAAACGGCGTGTTAAGCACTATCGGTATTTCTTCCGGTGTTGTCACAGCGCCGGCATTAACCACGTCAATAGGCACCCGCTGCAAACCGCCCCTTGCCCCTAAAATCCCAAAACCAACGCAAAGAATAAACAGCACCAGCACAAGAGCCGTACTTTTTAAATTCCAGATTGGCTTGTTCTCAGGCAAAGAGGGCTTTATTTTTTTGTAAGCAAGTACCATTAGCCACACCGAAGCAACATAAAGCAGCAGAATCCACCAGAAATCGGCTGCAAATTGCGGTATCAGTTTCATCAGATCACTTTGACCACCCGCCTGCGCAAATATTTCGGCGCTTGAACGTTTTTTAATGAAAGCGAAATACCCGATATCAATAAAATTAAAAGCCAGGAAGAAACTGTTTGGCAGGATAAAAAACCAGAACAGTATGTTTTGGTACCACGCCTTGTAAAAAAAACCAAAAGGAATAAGCGACAGCAGTATAAAAACAGAACCGGCTATTACAATACTGAAACTGTCAAAACGAAGCCCGTAAAAACAATCGGCCAGAAAGGCGCCGGCACCAACGCCCTTGAAATAACTGAGGTTGCCGAGGAAAAAAATGAGGCGCGATACAAAGTAGAGCCCGTAGCAAATGGCAATGCGCTTTACCAGCAAATATATTTGTTTAAGGTAGTGTGAAGCCAAAATATTTAAAGCCATAAAATTACACTAATTTTAGCTACTGCTTTAGTGCCACACGTGGATATCAAAGACGAAATACGCCACATTTTACGCAAATTCTGGGGCTACGACGATTTCAGGCCGCTTCAGGAATCCATTATTCTTTCGGTTTTGAATAAACGCGATACACTGGCGCTGTTGCCCACCGGCGGCGGTAAATCCATTTGCTTTCAGGTGCCCGGCCTGGCGCTGGGCGGCACTACGGTGGTGATTTCACCACTCATTTCGCTCATGAATGATCAGGTGCAAAACCTCCGGCGCAGGGGTGTTTCGGCAGTTGCTATCAGTGCAGCCATGAATTACCGCGAGATAGACATTGCCCTCAATAACGCAGCGCGCGGACATGTGCAGTTTCTGTACCTTTCGCCCGAACGGTTACAAAACGAGGGGTTTCGCCGCAAGCTCGCACACTTACCTGTTACGTTGATTGCAGTAGATGAGGCGCATTGTATTTCACAATGGGGCTACGATTTCAGGCCAAGCTACATGCGCATTGCCGAGCTCCGTGAATACTTTGAGGGCGTTCCCGTGGTGGCCCTTACTGCAAGCGCCACCCGCCCCGTAAGCGAGGATATACAAATAAAGCTGGGGTTTAAAAAAGCCAACGTGTTCAGGCAATCATTCAGCCGGCCCAACCTTCGTTATGTTGTTCAGCTGGAGGAGGACAAATCAACCCGTTTGCTAAGGTTGATCAAGAATATTGGTGGTACGGGTATTGTGTATGTGCGCAACCGCAAAGCTACTGAGGATACAGCCCGGCTCCTGAAACAAAATAAAATTAATGCACAGGCGTATCATGCCGGATTAAAGTACGAAGACCGTAAAAGCATCCAGCAAAATTGGGTGGACGATAAAACACAGGTGATTTGCGCCACCAATGCCTTTGGTATGGGCATTGATAAACCGGGTGTGCGGTTTGTAGTGCATATTGATTTGCCCGAGAGCCTTGAAGCCTATTTTCAGGAGGCTGGCCGTGCGGGACGCGATGGGAAAACAGCCTACGCTGCTGTTTTCTTCACAAAACGCGATCAGCAACGCTTACTCGATAATTATAAAATCACTTTTCCCGAGCCGGAAACCATCAGGCAAAACTATCAGGCGGTCTGCAATTATTACCAGGTGGCATTTGGGGCAGGGCAGGGCTTTAGCGTTGAGCTCGATATGGAACGGATTTGTCGCAGCTATAATCTCCAGGCAGTAAGCTTATACAACAGCATCCGGTTTTTGGAAAAGGAAAACTATGTTTCTTTTGTGGATGCCGGATTTGAGCCATCCAAAGTGATGTTTCTGGCTTCAAAAGAAGAATTGTACGATTATGAAGTCCGGTTTCCGAAATTTGAACCCCTGCTCAAAACACTGCTCCGCAGTTATGGTGGCCTGTTTGAAAACTATACGTTCATCAGTGAAAAAGATCTGGCATATCGCATTAAGCAATCGGC
>CALMNJ010000154.1 GCA_937868675.1 uncultured Bacteroidota bacterium
ATAAACTTCAAGGTAATGAGCCGTATTTATTATCAGGTACAGTTTCAGGTAGTGGTCGCGCTGGCGGTTGCCAAATTTTGAAAGGGCCGCAAACGTGGTGTTGTTGGCCACCCGCTGTATATCGTCGTAAATATCTTTCCAGCTTTTGCGCTCTACCAGAATTCCCTGCTGAATAATAAAATGAAAAAGGTCGAAGCCCAGCGGTTTAAACAAGTCGGCCATTTCCCAATCGTAGAGGCCAATGGAATCTTTTTTCACAAACATGTTCCAGGGTGTAAAATCGCCGTGGCTCAGGCACACCTCAAGTGCTTCGGTTTCGTTCAGCTCGTTCATCATGCTGCTGAGTTTGCGTATCATGCCTTTGGGCAGGCGGATATCGTTGCTTTTGTTGAGGATGCTGAGGCTGGTTTTGAGTCGTTCCCAATTGTTGTTTTCATTAAGGGACTGTTTAATGCCGGTGAGCTCGTTTAATTCAATCAGGGTATTGAGGTGCAGCAGTGAAATGCGGGTACTGCGTTTGCCCTGGCCCGAAACATCGTTGACTTCAAACACTTTGCCGGAAAGAAAATTCAAATGCGGTAAATCAAAGGAACTGATGTTGGAGTGTGAAAGCCGTTGCACCATGGCCTGTTCTTTTTCGAGGGCGGCTTTTGCATTTGTGCCAAGCGCTATTTTTAAAAAACGTCCGCCTTCATGTCCTCGCTCATAAACAAGGGCCTTGCAATTGGGTCCGGGCGTGCCGGTAAATAAAGCCCACTGACCGTGGATATTAAAATGTTGGGTTTGATTTTCACCGGCGCGAACAAACAGACATTTTTTCTTAAACACCAGGCCCTGAAGTTTGAGTTTAAAAACCAGGCGGATTAGTGCTGCAAAGCAGCGGCTCCTGAAATTGCTTTCGTTATAAAACTTAAGGAAGAGGGCTTGTTTCGCGTGGGCGGGCCACAGCCAGCGGATGCTGCCGTCTGGATTGGAAATAAACAGGAATTTGTAATGCCTGTTTTGCGGTGTTTCGGCTTTTTCGCTGAGGGTGTAGCCAAGGGCTTCAAAGATGTGATTCATGCGTTTAATAGTTTACGACCCAATTTCAAACCTGGTGCCAAAACAGAAAAACGAGGTTTGGTGCGGCTTTCAGGATGCGGGACATTGTTACTTTTCCAAAATCCGGAAATGGATTCCGTAAAAACGGACATGGCGGGTTTGCAAAAGGTGTTTAAGCATTGGGAAAAAGTTCTTACATTTAAAGAAGACCTACAATCGGAAAGCGGACGGAGCCTGCTTTCAATCATAAGAAATGTGAATTATCGTGATAAAAAACAGTTTAATTTTAGCTGTGGGCGCAATCATGTCTTTTTTGTGTTCATGCTCATTCCAATCGGAGTCAAACAATGAATCTGAACAAATAGGGCAAATATTCCGAACAGGCTGCTACCCTTTGGATACAAGCTCTGTTGGAATTGGGCTTTATGATCAGACGGATGGGTTGTTCTATCCGTTAGATACCAGTGCGGTGATTGATGTTCGTGATTTTAAAGAAGTATCTGTGTCAAAGTCAACCGGTAAATATTTGGTAAACTTAGTATTAACGGACGAAGGTGCTCAAAAATTTACAGCTGCGACGGAAAAGTATTTAGGCAATTATCTGGCTTTTGTTGTTGACAACAAACTGGTAATGATCCCCCGTATTCGTGAGAAGATAACGGGAAATTCTGTTTTGATTGACGGTAATTTTACTGAGGATCAAATGATTGATTGTTACCGGCAAATAAAGGCTTCAATGGCAAAGCACTGATTCCTCATGATGTTGACTAAGCTGCAGGCATGTATGGTTTACCCATAAATGCATAATTTGGATTTGCTAAAAGCGCTGTAAAGCCTGAAATATACAGGTGGTGAGCTTAAAGAGGGTTTGTTAAAACAACATTACCGTATCATGGACAAATACCAGGACTCCGTGTTTTTGCGAAATTGTATGGGGATTATGTCAAAGAGAACAACAACAGGCCACAAACCCGCTAAGCCAGGGGGGCAAACACATGTGGAATCGAACAGTGGCTTGCATGAAGGATGGAGTATTGTTTCCAAAATCACCGGCAAAACAGGAACCTTTAAACTTAATATTGAAATAAGAGCTGCCAAAATTATTTTAAGCGTTTTTACGGGAATAACGTTTGTGGCTTGTGGTGTCTCAAGCAAAGAACGGAAAACTGTTCTGTTATCACCAGACACAGTTAAGATGGTTTCGGTTGATACTATATATTTCGATGAAAACGAAGTTAGCTCGGACTATAAAGTTTATGAAGAAAAGAAACGGTGAACGAAAACCTGAT
>CALMNJ010000155.1 GCA_937868675.1 uncultured Bacteroidota bacterium
TGCGGCTTGCCGCCGACCTGCGCGGCGGCGGGGGCCTTCAGCAGCAGCTTGGCAGCCTTGGCAAAAGCCTCCGGCCCATCCATACTCTGGCGTTCTTAAAAGAACAGGGATGGCAAAAAAATTGACCTTTCGCGTGGTATCCCGCAAATCCTGACCTTTTAGTAACGAGGTTGCAAAACATACAAGCCACAGGATAATAAAGGCGCTTCGCTTATTTATTTTCCAATTACTCAATCAAATAGCGATGTGCTTTTTTCGTTGCACGAAATAATGGAATATTGGAAATACCAGAATCGTAAAGGCGGTTGCTGGAACCTGTCTGCCAATGATAACCACGGCCAGTGGTTTTTAAGACCCGAACCCTATACCCCTTGAAAGCGAGGCGGGCGTGAGTCCAGTAAAGGTCATCAGGGCCGTATGAGGCAAATAAAATGGCCTTCGGGATATTACCGGAAAAAATATACAAGTTCACAAAGATAAACACAAGACTGATACGTATTAGCTATTCGTCTTCAATTAGCTAAGTTGTATCTGAAAATTCACTTTTTGGGCGCCCCCTCCGGGCCGGGCTGCTCCGGGCTCCGCACGCCCCGGCGTGGCTTGCGCAGTTTACCGTGAATAAAAACCACTATAATTGTCTTAAGGAAAAATGAATTTTCAGACATTACCTAATCCATGTCCTTATCAAGCGACTGGTAAATCCTTTGGTTTATCATTGTCTTTCGTTTTGCGATATGGCAACCGGCACTGCGTTTGCAAATGAAAAACGTTGTCATTTTAATAGGCCTTATCCAGGTAATTTTATCCCTTTGGGGTCAATTCCCCGAAGCTCCGCTTTGGCTCTTAGAAAACAGAAGACTTAGCAAGGTACAGAATAATGCAGTGACTGATGGCGATTTGGAGCGAACCCGAATTTTTCTAATGACGGCTAGCCTATTTGATGGTTTATTCGAAAAATTCAGGTTGGCAAATCACCTTAATTTATGTTTCTCCCGCACATGCCGGCTCTTTGCTCCACTGGAGAAAATACCTCATCCAAGGAAAAGAAAGAACTATAAAGTGAGCCTGGTCGCTTGGCCAATTGAAGAAGATAAGCCATTGTTCCAGTCCCCCGATGCTCCGCTGCCAGGTGTATTAACTCCATTGCTTGTTTCTTTCCGAAGGCATTGTTTTAAACAACGAACAGAACAGAAGCAACAAATGCTCCCCCTGTAAATACGTTCCGGTTATCCCTGCTGAATCAAATTTTATGATGGCGCTCCATGATTTTCTTTAAGATAGCCTTGCGCACCCCTTCCCCAATCATGATAAAAAACTATGAAATAAAATACCATTAATTGGTTCGGGGGTGGCAAGTTCAAAGGGAATTAACCCAATGTTGATGCGCGATTCGCAACATGTTTGTACATAATGAAAGTGAATAACCAGTGTGATCAGATAAAAAACAAGCATCCCGGGAACTACGGTACAACGTTGTTTTCTTAAATAAATAACAGATTTGTTTTTTTTTCATGATTTGATTGAATTTACCCTACGTTTGCAATTTGTGCAATGCAGTATAGCCCTGCTTTAAAGACGGGCTAATTCAGTCAAATGCGGAAATTCTGAACCTTGATATAAATGGGTCCGTTATGAGTTTCCGGCTCAGGCCAGAAAAACGGGAAATTTTGTGTTGATCCGGTTTGTAAAGAAATAGAAGCTAAAAATTCAGGCGCATGAAACACCTGGATATCAATATCATCGTCGCTTTCGTTTTCTTCAACAACCTGAACAATATCGTTAACGGTTTTTTGATGTTTGACCGAAAAGGCAAGTTGAGAGTTGTTGTTTGTATTCACAGCTTCGTTGAAAAAGCTGCTAACACACAGCATCAAAAATGATGACAGGAAAAGAAAAAGCGTTAAGAAACAGAGGTTATTTTTGTACCGTACCAAACAACACAAAAGTAAAGTAAATTAAAGTACACGGTCAGGTTTTTGAAAATTTTAACTGCTCTTTGGAGTAAATCGGAGCGAATGTTACAAATACCCGTTTCGTATGGGAAGTTTTACTGATATTAAGAGTATTGGCCTAAATTAAGTAATTTAATTCCCTCAAAATTTTGCAAGCGTGATACCCCGCGATACGGTGGATAAAATAATTGAAGCGGCCCGTGTGGAGGACGTAATAGGCGAGTTCATTACGCTTAAAAAACGGGGTACCAACCTCCTGGGACTTTGCCCGTTTCACGGTGAAAAAACGCCATCCTTCACGGTTTCTCCTGCCAAAGGCATTTACAAGTGTTTTGGCTGTGGCAAAGCGGGCAACTCTGTCAATTTTGTGATGGAGCACCTCAAGCTCACTTATCCCGAAGCCCTTAAGTGGCTGGCCAAAAAATACGCCATCGAAGTGGTAGAGCGCGAAATTACGCCCGAAGAACGCGAACAGCAAACCGAGCGCGAGAGCATGATTATTGTGATGCAGTATGCTCAGCGTTATTTCACCGAAATAATGACCACGACCGATGAAGGTAAATCGGTTGGTCTGGGCTACTTCCGAGAACGAGCATTGCGCGAAGATATTATCACCAAATTTCAGCTGGGGTATAGCCCCGACGACCGCCATGCTTTTACCAGGGCGGCTATCAAGGCAGGATACCAGCCAAAATACCTTGCCAAAACGGGCATGAGCATTTTGAGCAACCGCTATGTGGAGGGCACAGAAATTACCGAAAACGATCTCTTTGATCGTTACGCAGGCCGCGTGATGTTTCCCATTCACGACGATGG
>CALMNJ010000156.1 GCA_937868675.1 uncultured Bacteroidota bacterium
AATAACCATCTACCGTAATTTTTGCATCAACGCCACCTGCATTTGTTTTAACGGTCATATTGTAATTCCCATTTGCGTCGGTAACAGCATTATACACGTCGGCCCCCTGAGCACTTGAATTTGGATAGAGGGAACTTTTACTAACGGTTACTGATACATGGATTCCCTGCGCACTAACCCTGGCAGAGCTTGTCCAACCACCATTTCCATTTGGGGTTATAACATTTTTAGTTATTGTACCTTTGAGTACGGTTGTGCCTGTAACATCAGTAGGGGTAAACGTGTTTTTGGTTGTTTTTTTGCAGCCAAATACCAGTAGGCCAGCCGAGGTAAGGAGTAAGATGTATTTTTTCATGGCATTAAGTTTTATCATTAAAAGTAAAAATGTAGAGTAAGGGCTCCGGCTCCGCCACTCAGGGTGGTATTCCCATTAAGGGTATTGTTGATCGAAAAAACAGAGCCGTTATTATTGTCCACCGAGAACCCTTTCAACACTTCCCGCGAATCGGTTTTTACATTTTCAAAAATGGCATTGCCGCCGTTTTGCCCATTGTAGTATACTTCGCGCGTAAGTGTGGCCGCTCTGCGTGTGGTTATTGAATAGGCCCAGCCATACTCGGCCGAAATTGAAATTTTGGCAAAAATGAAATACTCAATACCAGCAAAACCTCTGACACCAAAACGCATGCCGCCACGATCATTTACCTCAGTATTACGACTGATGCGCCCACTGAGTGTTGGTGTTTGTACCACTGTGGCGTAGGTGTTAAAGTCGCTGGTAAAAACCACATTATGCTGTGCACTAAAGTTGTTGCCGTATGTTATTAGCTGGCTGGATGCGGTATTACCAAAGCCAATTTCACCGCCATAATATCCCTGCAGGCGACGATAACCTCTTCGTTTTTCATAGCCCACAGAAATCATCCAGTTACTTTTCTTAAAGGTAAGCTTGTCTTCAACCCTTAACAATGAAGCGGCATTTATATCGTCCTGAGTGCCAAAAGACGCCTGATACATGGCTTCAGAATCCTGAACGCGGTTTACCATGCTCCCTGAAAGGGTATTAAATCCGAAACGAATCCGGAATGCCGTTTTGCGATTCAGAAAATACTTACCAACGATTTGATTGTTGGAGTTTGAAGTGTACTGAACAGCGTTACCGGCACCCGCATAAGGGCTTGCCGGATTAAGTGAGCCCAGCAACAGATCAATGACGGGTATGGTATTGAATCCAAGGCCAACATCACCGCTGCGTGGTAAGATCTCATGCCCCTTTTTGGTTTTTGGTATTTCATTACCGGTGCCAGCATCCGTAGAGTCCTGTGCGTTTATGCTAAACGCCGTAAGCAGTAATACCAGAGAATATAGTTGTTTAGTCATTGAGCGAATTTTGGTAAACCAAATTTAACCATTTTATGATTCACTAACCTACGCGTATTTAACGTATTGTTTCGCAGTTGATTGAAATAACTCCAAGCAAAAAGGGCTACCCCATTGTCGGGATAGCCCTTAAGAGAATTTATATGATAGGCTACTCCTTTATTATTTTAATTGTTTTGTCTGATCCCTGAGTACTGAGATGGAGGTAATAAATTCCATTCGACAAATGGCTGATATCTATTACAGGACTAGTCTCTTCGGTTGATAGTTCTTCAACCACACGGCCCGTTACATCCATAATTCTTATGTTTTTGTAACCATTTAAGGTGGTTGAAATTGTAATTTGATCCTGCGATGGATTAGGACTTACCTTTATATCAAGGTTACCGGTGTTTTCAGGCAATGAAACGCAGGCTAATACCTGCTGATTAATGGTAGCCGTTGAAGCACATCCAAAAGCACTGTAACCGGTAACCGTATAAATTGTGCTAACCTGGGGCATTACAAAAGCTGGATTTGTATTAATTATACCGTAACCCGACGACCAGACAAATGAAGAGGCACCAATGGCAGAAAGGGTAGCTGTTTCGCCGCGGCAAAGATTTGTTTCATTGGAGGAGCCGGCAAATATTTGTGGTGAAGGATACAGTCCGATGTTTGCCAAGGTGCTTGTGCTGCAGCCGTTGCTGCTGGCCTGAACCGAGTAAATGGTTGCTGCAGCCGGTGAAACTACTATTTGTGATGTGAGGCCGCCATTGCTCCAGAGGTATTGGTTAGCGCCTATGGCAGTAAGCGTTGCCGATCCGCCGCTGCACACCGAATAACTGCTCGCGAAAATATATACCTGTGGTGTTTGGTTAACAAAGTAGCTGATGGTTGTTGCGGTTGGACAACCGGTTAAAGAATTGGTTCCTGTTACACCAAGGGTGGCTGGGCCTGGATACTGCGGATTTATGTTTACAGTGCTTGAAGTGGCTCCGGTGGACCATGTGTAAGAGTTAGCACCTATAGCCGAGAATGCATGGTTGGCATTGGTACAAATCGTGTTTGGAGGCGCCTGAATACTCACGGTTGACGCATTTAGAGAACAGGGTATTGTTACTGAAATATCATCAAAAGTGAGGTATTGTGGTGCGCTGTTACCGATGCATTTTATTGCCAGATAATAGATACCGGAGGCCGGCACTGTAAAAAGGCCTGAGAGCGATTGGTAAAACTGACCGGATACAGCTCCGGTTTGTGAGGCTATTGCGGTTAAACCTGTGGCTGACTGGTTGTTGCCAAACGCAATGGAAAGCTCGGACCAGCCGGGGTTGCCATCAGTAATATACCAGATGCTGGCTGAATACGTGATGCCAGGTTCGAGTTGAAGTCCGTTTGTGTAGAAGTAATCACCAGCACTATTTGTTCCATATCGGAACGATGCATATTTACTTCCGTTATGTGCTAGCCTGTTGTTTGCCTGGGCTATGGTGTAGGTTTGGCAAATTGTGGTTGGTGAAGAAGCTGACCATGAACAATTGGGTAACTGGTTTGTTAATGAAATGCCTTCAAATCCTTCGTTGTAGGGAATACTGTTGGTTGTGGTGGCGGCAACTGTTAAGCCCTGTGCGCTGGTTGTGATTGACTGAAGGTTTGTGGTACAGGTTACTGAAACCTGATACCAGGTAGTTGCCGAAACGCTTGTGGCGGGATAAGTACTTAAAGTTGCATTGCTGATGGGAGTAAACGGACCAACGGGTGAAACAGTTGAACTTAGCCATTGATATGTAAGTGCCGTGTTGGTGTATGCATAAGCAAGCTGAAGATTGGCATTGCCATTCGGGCAAACCAGGGCAACCGGAGTGACAACGGTGTTGCTTGTTGGGGCAGTGGTGCAGGGCAGTGGGGCAAACCAACGATACGACTGTCCGGCATTTGGAACAAGCCCTCCGTTATTGAAATTAACCTGTGCGTTATTTGCAGTGCCAGCATTGGAGGTTGCCCAGGTTACGCTTGTACTTACCGACCTGTTATTATAATCGGTGTTGGTGGCTCCGCGCAGCCCAACCTCAGCCGTACCCGCGGTTGCTCCATTTAAAAAGCTTCCATACACCACTTCAATATGATTGGATGTTTCGTAGAGCCTTATTTGGAACGTATAGTTATCTCCCGTTGCTGCAAACTTTCTGTATCCTAACCATTGTATTACGCAGGTTTGCGAAGGGGAAGTTCCGATAGTCTGTATCCGCAATTCGCTTCCTGCCTGGCCCTGAAGATCGCGCGATAGCGCTGCCACTCGATGCTGCAGGTTGCCGGGAGCAGTGGAGGTTGCAGAGATGCCTGTATAACCGCTCGAACTGTTGGAATTAACACAAGGCGTAACAGAGGACTGTCCGAAGAATATCCAACCGTTATTATTGATGCCAATTTTGTCAAAAGGAATGTTATTATACATGAAGGTAAACCCAATGGCCATTCCAGGCCCTGTGGCACCTGAGGTGGCTCCTAGTGGAACGGAGGGATCTACAAAAACCTGATCGTCGCTTGTTGTGTTGCCAAAAACAGTACCGCCAGTTATTGCTGTGAAGGACGTGCTTTGTTGCGAAAATAAGTAAGTAGATACCTGTGATTGTGCTGGTTTTCCCAGTAAAAGAGCTGCCGAAGCAAGAATGATTTTAGAGTAACTTGTTTTCATGAGGTGGGCGTTTTTGTTTACACTAAGATATAAAAAAAAACGACTTATCATAGAAGAAAATGAAGTGCTTTAGTTAACGTGTGCTTCTAAAAAATAAAATGTAAGGTTTTGGTATAAATAAAAAGTGTTGTGTAAGTAACCATAATTTTTTTTATACCATTGCCTGAAACAATTGATTTTAAAGGGTTCCAGTGGAGATAGGTTTAAAGTTTTGTATTCTTAAAAAAAGTCGTGTTCTGATTTTAAAAAGAATTTACGGTAACTAATCCGAATTAAAAATACCGTTTAGTGGGTGATAAAGTTGATCTGAAGATTATGAGTTATTTAATTAAAAAATACCGCACTAAGGGTGAATTTATT
>CALMNJ010000157.1 GCA_937868675.1 uncultured Bacteroidota bacterium
AGTTCACATTCTGGCAATTTACTGTGCTGGCAAATACGATAGGTGCCTGCCGAACGTATTCGTTTACAGGGCGCGTCATAAGGCCGCCAGCAATGTATCCTGTTCCTAAATTAAGTGAAGTAAGTGAAAAATTCATTGCGGAACCACTTGTATTAGGACTATTAATAACAGAAAGGCTGTGCGTACTAGACGGAGACCAAGCAGATAAATATATTTTTCCGTCTATTGCGCGGGTTAAATTTCCCGCAGAATAACCGGTTAAGCTAATTGAAAATTGTGAGGCCACTATAGCTGCGCTACCACCCACTGCGCAAACATTCCATTGATATAATTCACCATTTGCTCCAGATACGGATGCCACTCGTGTAGCATACAATTTACTTCCATCAGGTGAAAATTCAACTCCTCCCATTCGATTTTGATTAATGAGCGTGATGGAATTTGAAACTATGCCCGTCGCCGCATCAAAATCAAACAAGTGCACTCCACCCTGACCTGTGTATGGTGTAGTGGAACTTGAATATGTTGTACTGGCGAGTTTTTTACCATCTGGACTAATCGCTAAATAACCTAAATTAGCAGAAGTTCCGTTTCCCCCAATTGTTTCACCAACCGAAGAAATAACTGGTGTAAGAGTATTAAATCCTGTTGCAGTTAGCAAATATGATCTAAAGTTGTTACTATTATATTCATGTGTTACAATCCAAACATCTTTTCCATTACAATGTTTTACAGAAACTATTTTACCGCAAGTGGGTACATATACAGTGTAATTTAAAACAGTCACAGAGCCCAATCCAGCCGCAAGGTTCATATCAATAACATTATAAAAGAGACCTGCTCCAGTTGAGGTTGAAACACCTCCTCCTATAACATTAAAGACATAATAATTACTATTACTGTTTGGTTGTTCAACAACAATTGGGTTCTGTGCATATACTCCGCTCCCGTTAGCCATTTGAACCAAATTGCTATTATATACACCACTAAATGCAACAACGAATTTTAAATTACCACTGGCGTTGCAAATAACTGCCGCGTTACTACCAGGAGAAAAAGTCGAATTAATAACTGTCGGTGGATTATTAGTGAAATCAAGGCCAGCTCCCCATCCAAAATACCATTTACTGAACTCTAACTGTGCAAAAGATTGATTTGACAAGGCCATTAAAAAACAAAGAGCAGTAATTAGTTTTTTAAAACGAAGTTCTGGAAATTTCATAAAAATAGTTTTATTCCCCCTTCACCACTTTGCCCCTCCACTCGCCGGCTTTGCTGCTGAGTTTAAGAATGTAAACCCCTTTGCTAAGTTCGGAAGTGTTTAATTGGTTTTGGCCTTCTGTAATTTTTGCTTTGTAAATCAGTCTTCCTTCAAGGGTGCTTATCTCTATGTCGCCATCGGTTGAGCTGTCGAGCATCAAAGCATCGTTAAACGGGTTCGGGTAAATTCTGGCAGGTACTGTACTCTCAATACCACTTAGCCCCACGCATGGGTTTACAACAATGGTAAACGATTTGTTGCCTGTGCATCCTGCCGTGGTGGTAGTGGTTACATTGTAAACCGTTGTTACACTTGGCGTAAGGTTCACGGTGGCTCCGCTGCCATTATTGCTCCAGTTGTAGGTGTTGCCTCCACTGGCGGTATAGGGTCGGCGGTCGCCGTTGCAAACGGTAAACTGACCACTCACCGTAATGCTTGGATCGGGACTTGAAATATTAATGATTTTATTTACGGTATCGTTGCCGCAGGGATTGTACATGATGAGCGAAGCGGTGTAGGTACCTACCGGATAATTGTGTTGTGGGTTGGTAAGGGTGGATGTATTGGCTGAACCTGAAGCAGGGTCGCCGAAATTCCACGAATAACTACCCGGAGGATACGGTGTGGCCGAGCAGCCAAGTAATGAAGTGGGCAGCACCGGCGCAAAGTTCACATTCTGGCAATTTACTGTGCTGGCAAATACGATAGGTGCCTGCCGAACATATTCGTTTACAGGGCGGGTGACAAGTCCACCAGTATGACCTGTTCCAAGGTTTTGGGCGTTGAGTGAAAAATTCATAGCTGCACCACTTAAATTGGGGTTATTAATAACTGAAAGACTGTAAACAGGCCCACTCGCTACAGAGGAAACATATAGCTTCCCGTTAATAGCTCTAGTAATTGTACCGGGAGTATATCCTGGCAAAGTAACTGAGTATTGAGATGCAAGAATGGCAGCAGTGCTGCCATTAGCACAAACATTCCATTGGTATAACTCACCAGTCCCACTTGAAATTGAGGGGGATTTTGAAGCATACAATTTACTTCCATCAGGTGAAAATTCAACACCTCCCATTCGATTTTGATTAATGAGCGTGATGGAATTTGAAACTATGCCCGTCGCCGCATCAAAATCAAACAAGTGCACTCCACCCTGACCTGTGTATGGTGTAGTGGAACTTGAATATGTTGTACTGGCCAGTTTTTTACTATCCGGGCTTATTGCCATATAACCATTAGAGGCACTGGTTCCCGTCCCCCCAATGGTTTCACCAATCGAAGAAACAACTGGTGAAACGGTATTCAATCCTGTCGCTGTTAGCAAATATGATCTAAAGTTGTTGCTATTATATTCATGAATTACAATCCAAACATCTTTTCCATTACAATGCCTAACTAAAACCTGTTTAGCACAAGTCGGAACACAAACGGTATTGTTTAACACTGTTACTGATCCTAGTCCGGCTGCAAGGCTCATATCAACAATCGAATAGAAAAACCCCGCATTTGGGCTGGTGGAAACGCCTCCACCGACTATTGTAAAAATATAATATTTGCTATTGCTTCCTGGCTGCTTTGCTACCAAACAATTTTGAGTGCTTGATAAACTGTTTGAAAGAGAAGAGCCATTTGCCATCGGTGAAAAACTACTATTGTAAATTGTTCCTGCGGTAACCATGAATAACATATTCCCTGTAGGGTCACAAATAACTGCCGCATCAAGTGAGCCACCGGAGGGAGCACTATTAACTATTGTTGGGGGGGTAGTAGAAAAATCCAACCCGGAATTATAGCC
The DNA here is from genome assembly GCA_937868675.1 of uncultured Bacteroidota bacterium. Classification (GTDB taxonomy): domain Bacteria; phylum Bacteroidota; class Bacteroidia; order B-17B0; family Aurantibacillaceae; genus Aurantibacillus. Next base: position 3,057 of record CALMNJ010000157.1, read on the forward strand.
AAAGTACCATTTACTGAACTCTAACTGAGCAAAAGATTGATTTGAAAAGGCCATTAAAAAACAAAGGGCCGCAATGAGTTTTTTAAAACGAAGTTCTGGAAATGTCATAAAAATGGTTTTACGTGTTAATGGATTAAAGCCACCCGCCTGTGCGGGTGGCTTTACTAAGTTAGGTAAAAAAACTACAAAAAGGTACTTATTTGTTTATGACCAGTTTTTTGCGGAGCATTTGATTTTGTCTGCCTTTAATTTCCACCAAATAAACACCGTTGTTAAGATGTTGAAGGTCTATTTCGGCCTCGCCATTCTCCTTAACTTGCAGTTGCGACTGGTATTGTGTTCTGCCACTTACATCTGTCACCTTCAGGGATACCTCATCCAAACCAATCACGCCCCCAATGGTGATGCGTCCGTTGCTTGGATTTGGCCTCAGACTTACTCTTGACAGGGAGCCTGCCTGCACAGAGGCAAGGCCCGTAATAGGGGTTGCGCTACGCCAACTGGGCACTGGAAGGTAATTATATTGTAAAATACAATCTCCTGATGTAGAATTAGCCCCTGGCGAAGTGTCCAGACTGGGCATAGCTGGCGGAAAAGTTGAATAAGCTGTGCCTCCGAACGTTGACCAGTTTTGGCTTGGCAGGTATGCAGGATTGTTTACGACAAACAATGGAGAGTTATTTGCATTACTGTTAATGCAAAGTGTTTGCCATACCGCAGGGCTAGCCGGCGCTCCCCAAGCGTTGCAGATCAGACTCCATGCATCGCCGCAGCCGCCTGCTGAACTGCCTTGCTGGCCAATTTCACCATTGTTGGAAAGTACAAGACCTGCATAGTTATCGCACATTAAATTATCATACCACACCGTACCAGCATTAAGACCCTCGAACTGGAAGCCGTACATACTCTGCGACACCCTGTTACAGCTTACAACCGGCGCCATATTGGTTTCGCAATAAATCAAAGCAACGTTATTAGTTGGTGGCTGTCCGGGTTGTATAGCCTGCAAGGTATTGTCGCTGATACTTAAATTACCCTGATTATTAACCGCACTTATGCCATAACCAAATGCGGGCCCGCCATAGGTAAAATCATCTTCGATTAAAAGCGAGTTTGCTTCAACTGCCAGTGGCATATCCCACATGTTGTTTATCGTAATGCCCCTGAAACACCTGTCAATCCGGTTGCTTACAATGGGCGAACTGTAGCTGGAAGCATTCATCCAGTTATTTGGGTTGGGCGTATTCAGCACAATGGCATCGCTCATATACTCATTCATATTTGGTGCATTGCCCGTGTAAGCAGTAGTGCTTGTAGGCAGGGGGCCAAAGTAGTTGTATTCTATATGGCATGCTCGGGCATAAATTCCGGGTACTGGCCCTGAGCCCGTCATATCAAAATTTTGTGTTATCTGCGGTGTGTTAAATGAAATGCCTGTACGAAGATTATTGAACTGGCTTTCAACCACGTAGAAATGGAAGCGGTTGCTTTCATAGTTAATACCGTAATCACCTGGTGTTGTGCCAATGGGGTTATTAGCAGTGCTTACCCCATGATTGCTCCTGAATATGGCGCCCCTGAGCCAAAATTCATACACATTAGTGGCATTAATGCCGGTGTAACAATCCCAAAAATAACTGCCATTGTCAACCCCATTTGTCGCATCACTTTTTAATCGTGCATTTAATAAGGTATAGGTATCAATTGTATGATTAATGCCATTGCCACCAAAAACAGAACTGGCAGGTGGATAGAAGTACTGCTGCATATTCTGAAACCGGTTATTAATCGTG
>CALMNJ010000158.1 GCA_937868675.1 uncultured Bacteroidota bacterium
TAATTAAATAATTTTTTGGCCTTCAACGCGTGATGATTCGTTTCTTTTCCTATCTTAAACGAGTAATATTTCTACTCAATAATGATTGAAACTCTGATCTCTTCCAAAACAAGAATCAAATTGCTGCTTAAATTTTTCCTGAACAGTAAAAATACGGCTTACCTCAGGAACCTGGAGGAGGAATTTGGTGAATCAACCAATGCGATAAGACTGGAATTGAACAAGTTCGAGAAAGCAGGATTCCTCGCATCCAACAGCGAGGGCAATAAAAAGATATTCTCCGTCAATACTAAACATCCACTGTTTCAGGATATCAACCGGATCATTATGAAAATGGTAGGGCTCGAATACGTCATTGACTATGTATTGCAACGCATTGGCGACCTCGAAAAGGTGTATTTGGTTGGCAATATGAGCCGGGGAAAAGACACCAATATTATTGACCTGGTTCTTGTGGGTGACAACATTAATAAGTCTTTTTTAATTGAACAGATTGAAAAAGCAGAAAAAAAAATAGGCAAAAAGATAAGGTATGTGCATTTCGGTACCGAAGAGTTTGATATTGCTAAGATTAAAGAGCCGGGAATGCATCCTTTACTTATCTGGAGCCGCTAAATAGTTATGAGTTGGCTGGTATTAATAACGGGTTAGTATCAGCATAAAACAGGTAAATTTTATTAATAAATTAACGCTTTAGCTCCCGTTTACGGCTGGTGTTAGGGAACAACTCGTTTATGTGACTGAGGTGGCGAAGCCATAAATTTACCGATGCCGGATCACTGGAAAGTAATATATGTTAACTCGCGTGCCGAAAAGAAAGTAGCCGAACGTCTGAGCCGGTCAAACATTGAATGCTATGTGCCGTTGAAAAGGGAAGTGAGACAATGGAGCGATCGGAAAAAACTTGTTGAGATGCCAATGATAAGCGGGTATGTGTTTGTAAGACCGCTTGCTTTGCAGCGCGATAAGGTTCTGCAATGCGCAGGTGTGCTGCAGTACGTAAGGTATAATCAGGGCGATGCCATTGTAAGGGATATGGAGATTGAGGCCTTGCGCTCCATTGAACAGAAAGGATATTTTGTTGATGGCGCGTTTGGTGTAAATTTGATGATTGGCGATACAGCTACAATTAACTATGGACCATTTAAAGGTTTGCGTGGAGTGGTAAAATCAACAAGCTCGGGAGAGTTGTATACCCTCGCCATCGAAAGTATTGATTATTGCCTGAACCTTCGAATACCTAAAGAAAAAAAAAAAAAAGTTGATTGATTTAAAGCAAATACTGAAAGAGCGAGTCCTGATAACCGGCGGAGCCGGATTTATTGGGAGCAATATTGTTGAAGCCCTAATGAACATGGGTCATCTCCACGTGGTAGTCATGGATAATCTCGAAACCGGAAACTTGGCAAATCTTGAACCATGGCTTGGTGAGGGAAAACTCAGTTTTGTGCAGGGCAACATCCGTAATTATGAAGATTGTGTGAAGGCTTGCGAAGGCATCAACGTTGTGCTCCATCAGGCCGCCCTTGGCAGTGTGCCACGTAGCATTGAGAAACCCCTGGAAACGCATGCCACAAACACGAATGGATTTATGAACATGCTCGAAGCGGCCCGTGTTATGAACGTGAAGCGGTTTGTTTACGCCTCTTCTTCCTCGGTTTATGGCGATGACTTGAGCCTTCCTAAAAAAGAGGAAATTACCGGACGCCCGCTTTCGCCTTACGCGGTAAGTAAAAAAACCAATGAACTGTATGCCAGTGTTTACGCAGCCCTTTATAACATGCAGATTGTTGGCTTGCGCTATTTCAATGTGTTCGGTCCAAAACAAAACCCCTCAGGGCCTTATGCGGCAGTTATCCCCATTTTCATTAACAAACTGTTGCAGCGCCAACACTGTACAATTTATGGCAACGGTAACAACCGACGTGATTTCACCTATGTAAGCAACGTTGTGGATGCTAATCTCCGCGCGGCAACGTACACCGGAAATGAAGTTTGGGGACAGGTGATGAATGTGGCCTTTGGCAATACCAAAACAATTAACGAGTTGTATGCCATGATACAATCCAAACTTGATGTAGTTGGAAATCCAATTTACGCCGCCCCAAGGGTTGGTGAAATAAAGGATAGCTTCGCCGATATTTCCAAAATAAAAAACGTATTTGGTTTCGAACCAGAGGTTTCTCTTGAAGAAGGAATCAAAAAAACAATTCAATGGTACCGGTCAATTCAGGAAAAATAACATGTATACCGCGATAAATAAATGCAGGATTTCTGGCAGTAATCACCTGGTTTCTGTTTTAAATCTGGGCGAACAATACCTTACCGGGGTTTTTCCGGCAAATAAAAACGAAACCATCACAAAGGGCCCGCTCGAACTTGTGTGGTCGCCCGAAAGCCAGTTGTTACAGTTAAATCACTCATACGATCTGGGCGAGATGTATGGCGATAATTATGGGTATCGGTCAGGACTAAATCAATCCATGGTAGAGCACCTGACGGCAAAAATAAACCGGCTTGAAGAACGGGTTAATCTTATGCCCGGTGATTGCGTGATTGATATTGGAAGCAACGACGCTACCTCTCTGAAAGCTTATTTTACAAAGGGAATTAAACGCATTGGTGTGGATCCAACCGGAGCCAAATTCAGAGAGTATTATACGGATGAAATACAACTCATACCCGATTTTTTCCCTAACGCTGAGGTAAAAAAGGCTGTTAAAGATTCGAAGGTAAAGATCATTACCTCAATAGCAATGTTCTATGATCTGGAAGACCCGATCGGATTTGCCAGAAATATCAGTGCGTGTATTCACAAAGAAGGTGTGTGGCATTTTGAACAAAGTTACATGCCATCCATGATCAGGCTAAATTCTTACGATACAATCTGTCACGAGCACCTGGAGTTTTATACACTCTACAACATCCGGTATATTCTCGACAAAGCCGACATGCGGATTATTGATGTGCAGATGAATGGGATTAATGGAGGAAGTTTTGCGGTAACTGCAGCCCGAAAGGATAGCAGCCACCGATCGAATGAAGCCCTTATCAACTGGCTCCTGCAACAGGAAGCTAAAATGGGGTTTGATACTCCTAAGCCGTTTCGCGATTTTGAAGAGCGTGTTTTTAAGCATCGCGAATCGTTGCGTACACTCATTGATTCACTGTGTGCAGACGGAAAAAAAATACTCGGTTATGGCGCCTCCACAAAGGGAAATGTAGTGTTGCAGTTCTGTAACTTCACAAGCGCCCAACTGCCGGCAATAGCCGATGTAAACCCGCTTAAGTACGGTTGCTTTACACCTGGCACGCATATCCCAATTGTTTCGGAAAAGGATGCCCGTGATATGAAACCGGATTACTACCTCGTGCTTCCCTGGCACTTTAAAGACAGTATCGTAAGGCGCGAAAAAGAATTCTTAAGAACCGGCGGGAAACTTATTTTCCCGTTCCCCGAAATTGAAATCGTAGGCGGCTGATGAAAAAAGCCCTGGTGATAGGCGCTGAAGGTCAGGATGGACAACTTTTGGTAAAACTTCTTACCGAAAAAGGATTTGAGGTATGGGGCCTGGGTCGCGGCAAACGGCCTGATCCGTATTACATGGCCTTTGATCTTGCGGGTGACGATTATAGCCCGATTGAAATTTTTATTACCACAAAAAAACCCGATGAGATATACTATGTGGCGGCGTTTCATCATTCCTCACAGGAAAGTGCTGCGTCTGCAGGCGTTGAATTTATTAACCGGTCGGTAAAGGTTAACCAGGTTGGTTTTATGAATGTGCTCGAGATTTGCAGGCTCGTGCATCCATCGGCAAAACTATTCTACACCAGTTCATCGCTTATTTTTTCTGGCACACAACAGCCGGTACAAAACGAAAAAACATTACCCGCCCCACGCTGCTTATATTCCGTTTCAAAATGCGCAGCCATGTCTGCCGCCCAATATTACCGTACTGCACATAATATGTTTGTAACAGTAGGCATTATGTACAATCATGAGTCTATTCTCAGAAAAGATTTTTTCCTGTCCAAAAAAATTGTAAACGAAACGCGGCAATTGCTGCACGGCGAACGCGATGAGATTGTGGTGGGCGATCTTTCGGCACTTACCGATTGGGGCTATGCTCCTGACTATGCCGAAGCCATGTGGCATCTGCTTCAGCAAAATGAACCGGGCGAATATATCATTTCGTCGGGCCAGGCCCATTCGGTACAAAACTGGTTTGAGGTTTTGTATGCACACCTTGGTAAAAACTGGCGCGATTATGTAAATGAAAACAAGGCGTTGATAAAAAGAGACAAACCGGTTCTTGTGGGCGACAACACACGGTTACTCTCTACCGGATGGAAGCCACGGGTAACGTTTGAAGAGATGGTAATCAGAATGTATAATAACGTCTTATGATAGTGATTGTTGACTACGGTGTTGGTAACCTGGCGTCGGTTCTTAACATGTTTAAGAAGGCCGGGGTAACCGATGCCGTTATATCTGGCGAGGAGCGTACGATTGCGGCGGCTCACAAAATATTGTTGCCCGGTGTGGGAGCGTTTGATGGTGGAATGGGTAACCTTGACCGGTCGGGATTAATTCCTGTGTTGAACAAAAAAGCGCTCGAAGAAAAAGTACCTGTTCTTGGAATTTGTTTGGGGATGCAAATGCTGGGCCGCAAAAGTGAAGAGGGCGAAAGACCAGGTCTTGGATGGATTGATGCCGAAACAGTGAAGTTTAATCCGGCCCCCGAACTGAAGCTGAAAATTCCGCACATGGGTTGGGATTACGTAAAGGTTAATCGTCATAATCCTCTGCTGGCTTTGGAAAGCAGACACCGCTTTTATTTTGTTCACTCATACCATGTAAAATGCGTTGACGAAAAGCAATCGCTGGCTACCTGTAATTTTGGAGGCGAATTTACCTGCATGGTTAATAAAAACAACATTTACGGTACACAATTTCATCCCGAAAAAAGTTTGAGGTTTGGGATGGAGTTACTTAAAAACTTCGCCTCTCTGTAATGGCACTCAAACGCATAATGCCCTGTTTGCTGTACGATGGCAATGGCCTCGTAAAAACCGTGAAGTTTAAAAACCCATCGTATGTTGGCGATCCTATCAATGCCATTAAAATATACAACGAAAAGGAAGTTGACGAGCTGGTGGTGCTTGACATTAACGCATCGCGGCAAAAGCGTAAACCTGATTTTGATAAAATAGCCGACATGGCCGGCGAAGCCTTTATGCCATTTGCGTACGGTGGGGGTGTAAAAACCTATGAGGATTTTGCGCGGCTTTACAAATTGGGCGTTGAAAAAGTTGTGGTTAACTCGCTGGTACAGGAAAATCCGGAAATAATCAAGCGGGTAGTGGCCGACTATGGCGCACAGGCTGTTGTGGCTTGCCTTGATTTTAAGAAACCGCTGTTCGGAGCCAAAGCCCCGTATTCTTACCTGGGCCATAAAATAAAGTATTCGTTGCCGCAATATGCAAGGTACCTAACCACCGAATTGGGCGTTGGTGAGCTCATGCTTTACAGTGTGGATCTGGATGGTACCTGGCAGGGATTTGACAATGAGGTTGTTTCAACGATTATGAACAAGGTGGACGTACCGGTTATTGCCTGTGGCGGATGTGGCAGCGTGGCCGATCTTCAAAAAGTACTTTATCAGACCGGGGCTAATGCCGCAGCCCTCGGTAGCATGGCGGTGTACAGTAAAAAGGGGATGGGCGTACTAATTAACTTTCCCGAGCGTGGACGGGTTATTGAGGAGTAAATTTATGACAGATAAGGAACAGGACTGGGATATCGTGGTAAAACCAAAAACCGCTGCGTTTAAGCTCAACTTTAAGGAGGTGCTGGGATATCGGGATTTAATTTTACTAATGGTTAAGCGCGATGTAACAACCATTTATAAACAAACCATACTGGGGCCACTTTGGATGCTGATTCAGCCATTGTTTGCAACACTCATTTATACATTCACATTTGGTCAGGCTCAATTAAGTACCGATGGGATACCTGGATTGTTGTTTTACCTGATTGGGCAAACCTTCTGGACATATTTTGCCGAATGTTTCAACAAAACATCCAACACATTTATTGCAAATGCAGGCGTGTTTGGCAAAGTTTATTTTCCAAGACTTGTTATGCCCATATCTGTGGTCTTGTCCAACTTGGTGCGCCTGGCTATTCAGATTGTGCTTTTAACAGGGGTATATCTGTATTTTTACTTCAGTACGGATAAGCTCAACCCTCATTTCCTGCTCTTTCTTGCTATTCCTCTTTTGGTTCTTCTTATCGCTGTTTTTAGTCTTAGCCTTGGTATATTATTTACCTCCTTTACAACCAAATACCGCGACCTTACCTTTCTTTTATCATTTGCAGTTCAGTTATTAATGTTTTTGAGCTGTGTGGTTTTCCCTGCATCTATGTTCAAGGGTACTACGTTTGGCGTCAACACCCAAAGTATTTTATTGTGTAATCCTGTGGCAACCTCATTGGAAGCAATCCGATACATCATTACCGGAAACGGTGTTTTTTCGCCAGCGTATATTTTTTTGAGCGCTGCAATAACCCTGTTGTTGTTTTTGGGTTCAATAATTGTTTTTAACAGAACCGAAAAAACCTTCATGGACACTGTATAATGGCTCGAAAAGTAATAGAAGTAAATAGTCTTGGAAAACAATACCGGCTGGGCCAGGTTGGAACAACAACTCTGGTTGATGATTTTAAGCGCTGGACATACAGAATACGGGGCAAAGAAGACCCGTTTCTTAAGCTTGGTGAAGAAAATGACAGAACCAAAAAAGGAAGTTCGGATTATGTATGGGCACTGCAGGACATCAATTTTGAGGTTGAGCAGGGCGAAGTGTTGGGCATCATCGGAAAAAACGGGGCCGGAAAATCAACACTGCTCAAAATATTATCGCGCACCACTGCTCCCACCACAGGCGAATATAAAATTAAGGGACGCGTGGCCAGTTTGCTGGAAGTAGGAACCGGATTTCATCCTGACTTAACTGGCAGAGAAAATGTGTTTTTGAATGGCGCTATATTGGGGATGACTAAATCCGAAATCCGAAAAAATTTTGACGCGATTGTTGATTTTAGTGGTGTGGAAAGGTATATTGACACGCCAGTAAAACGATATTCTTCAGGAATGTATGTGAGGCTGGCATTTTCGGTAGCGGCGCACCTGAATCCGGAAATATTGATCGTGGATGAGGTGCTGGCGGTTGGCGACATTGAGTTTCAGGAAAAGTGCATCGGCAAAATGAAGGATGTGGCCGGAAACGGAAAAACAGTGTTGTTTGTAAGCCATAACATAAATGCCATACGTACACTGTGTACGAAAGGGCTTTTCTTAAAAAACGGAAGGGTGAACCTTTTTGGCAAGGTTCAGCACGCCACCGAAGCATACTTGTTTGAAGGGCTGGACAACCATGCCGAAAGAAATTTCCTGCCAGGGCAGGTAGCCATTGATAAACTTTGCCATTTGCAAAGTGTTTCAGTATGCAACGAACATGGCCAGCTCACAAATAATTTCGACGTTACCGAATCTGTAAAACTCAAAATTAATTACGCGGTATTAGAAAAAAACTACACGTATACAGTGCATTACTATGTAAAAAACTCGAGTGGCGATGTTCTTTTTGTTGCCATGGATAACAAGTACTCGCCGTATATCAATGACCCGCAGGAACCTGGTAATTACTCTGAAGAGCTAACCATAAACAGCAACTTTTTTAACGAGGGCAGCTACAGTGTTTTGGTTTTAATCTGCACTTTTCCAACCATGGTTGACGATAAATTTTGTGCCTACGATAACGCACTCAATTTTACAGTAAGCGACAAAAATCTGGAAACCGGCGCACGTGGATCATGGAACAGGGAGTGGCCGGCGTCGTTGGTGAGGCCTGATTTTAATTGGGTAATATCGAAAATTGGATGAACCGGATTTATAAGATTGCACTTTACGGCGATTCACTTTCGTGCCCGCGCAAGGGAATTGTAAGGTCGGACAAGCGTTACCTGGCTCAGCTCGAAAATTTTATAAGAAAAAAGAGGAACTATGAATTTATTGAGATCAGGGATAGGGCCAGAGGCGGTGTTTTAATAAGCCAGCTTTGGGATGAATACGAAGAAGACAATACGTATTACGACCTTCCGGGGAACGTGTTGATCCTTCATTCGGGGATAGTGGACTGCGCACCCCGACCAATAGCCCCCGAACAACGAAACCGTTTGTCTCGCCTTCCCGCATTTATTCGTAAGCCAATAATTAATTACATACATAAAAACAGGGCTAAGCTGCTTAGGAAAAACGGCGGTGGATTTGTAAATACCACTAATGAAAAATACAAAGAGGTGATGGAGCGTTTTTTAAAAAGTGGCTGCGAAAATTACGAGTATGTTTTTGTCATTACTATTTGCCCAACCAATTCCGAAACGGCTTCCCGCTCGCCGGGGCTACCGGTTAATATTAGCCTTTACAATACCATTATAAAGGAAACTGTGCAAGCAATGAATAAAAAGAACCTGTTCCTGGTTGATGTAAATGGAATGATTTGTGCAAACGAAACGGCAATTGATGATTTTATCGTAAAGGCAGATGGACATCACATCCATGAAAAAACACACACCTGGATAGCGGAGCAAATAGTAAACACAATACATGAATAAAAAAGCACTTATAACAGGCGCAGATGGCTTTATTGGAAGCCATTTAGTGGAAGAGCTGCTGGATAACGGATACCAGATAAAAGCCTTTGTTCAGTACAATTCTTTTAATTCGTGGGGATGGCTGGATTCATTCCCAAAAGAAAAACTGAATGCTATAGAAATATTTGCCGGCGACGTGAGAGATCCAAACGGAGTGAGAACGGCTTTAAAAGACGTGGATGTGGTTTTTCACCTGGCGGCACTCATCGCCATTCCATACAGTTATCATTCACCAGACAGCTATGTAGACACCAATGTGAAGGGCACGCTTAACGTGCTTCAGGCCTGCCGTGATTTTAATATCGAAAGGGTTTTGGTTACCTCTACTTCCGAAGTGTACGGCACAGCCATGTATGTGCCCATTGACGAAAGGCACCCAAAGCAGGCCCAGTCGCCATATTCGGCGTCAAAAATTGGCGCGGACGCAATGGCCGATTCGTTTTTCAGAAGCTTTAATCTTCCGGTCACCATTGTGCGGCCATTTAATACATTTGGTCCACGGCAAAGCGCCCGTGCCGTTATTCCAACAATCATAACACAATTACTTAACGGACAAACCGAAATAAAACTGGGGGCGTTGCACCCAACGCGCGATTTGCTGTTTGTAAAAGATACCGTGCGTGGGTTTAACGAAATTGCCAAATCCGGAAAAACCATCGGGCAGGAAATTAATATTGCCACGCAGCAGGAAATTTCGATTGGGGATCTGGCACAGCTTTTAATAAACCTCATCAATCCAGAAGCAAAAATTGTTTCCGATGCAGTGCGTCTCCGTCCCGAAAACAGCGAGGTGGAACGTTTATTGGGTTCGGCCGAAAAAATAAAAGCGCTTACAGACTGGAAAACCACGTATACATTAAATGAGGGCTTGCAACAAACCATTAACTGGTTCGGCAATTCCGATAATCTGAAACAGTACAAAGCCGCCATTTACAATGTTTGAAAAAACAATCAATTTTATAAAACATCAGTTCCCTGATCAGGATTTTATTCCCCTGCATGAACCAAGATTTGTAGGGAAGGAGCGCCAATATCTGTTGGATTGCATTGATTCAACATTTGTTTCCTCGGTGGGGAAATATGTTGATGAGTTCGAAAAACAACTCGCCTCGTACACCGGTGCCCGTTATGCTGTGGCGTGTGTAAACGGAACGGCTGCGCTTCATATGGCTATGCTGGTAGCAGGTGTTAAACAAAATGATATTGTAATTACACAGCCTCTGAGTTTTATTGCCACCTGCAATGCGATTGCTTATATAGGAGCTTGTCATTTGTTTGTTGATGTTGACACAGATACGCTCGGACTCAGCCCTCAAAAACTGGGCGAGTATCTTGCTGCCAATACGGAAAAGGGAGCGGACGGCTTTTCGTATCATAAAATCACTAAACAAAAAATGGCGGCTTGTGTACCCATGCACACGTTTGGTCACCCCTGTCGTGTTGACGAACTGGCGGCAGTTTGTGAAAAATATAACATTGCTCTTATTGAAGACGCGGCCGAGGCGATCGGTAGTTTTTATAAATCAAAACATACCGGCACTTTTGGTTTACTGGGCGCGTTTAGTTTTAACGGAAACAAAACCATTACCTGCGGCGGCGGCGGGGCCATTATCACAAATAATGAAACCCTTGCCAAAAAAGCCAAACACCTCACCACTCAGGCCAAAGTACCGCATCGCTGGGATTTTGTACACGATGAGGTTGGCTACAATTACCGGATGCCGAATTTGAACGCGGCCCTGATGTGCGCGCAACTGGAACAACTGGAAGCTTTTGTTGCAAACAAGCGACAACTCGCCTCAGAGTATCAGCATTTTTTTGAAGGAAGCGCGATCGGTTTTGTGTCAGAACCATCGCACTCGAAATCAAATTACTGGTTATGCGCATTGTTATTAAAAAACGAACAGGAGCGTAATCGGTTTCTGGATTATTCAAACAATAAAGGTGTAATGACGCGACCTGTGTGGCGCCTTATGAACGAGCTTCCCATGTTCAGTAATGCGCTTCAGGGTAATCTGGATAATGCCATTGACATTGAGAAACGACTCGTTAACATACCCAGCAGCGTGAGACCTGCTGCTCTCTGATGCTATTTAACACGTTCGAATTTTTTATTTTCTTCCCCGTAGTAACACTGCTGTTTTATGTTCTGCCCCATAACGTGAGGTGGCTGCTGCTGCTGCTGGCCAGCTGCTATTTCTATATGGCGTTTATTCCCGCCTACATTTTAATTCTGTGGGGAACAATAGTGATAGATTACTTTGCGGGGATTTATATTGAAAAATCAACAGGCAAAAAACGACGACTCCTTTTGGTTGTAAGTCTCATCTCTAACATTGCCGTATTATTTGTTTTCAAGTATTTTAATTTTTTCAGCGAGAACCTGACGGGGCTTTTTAGCGGTTTCGGTATTACATGCAATTTACCTTACCTCTCCATTCTTCTTCCCATAGGGCTTTCGTTTCATACCTTTCAGGCCATGAGTTATACAATTGAGGTATATCGAGGAAACCAAAAGCCGGAAAAACATTTTGGCATTTATGCTCTCTATGTGATGTTTTATCCTCAACTGGTGGCGGGTCCTATTGAGAGGCCACAAAACATATTGCACCAATTTCACGAAAAGATAAAATTCAATGTTTCAAATCTGTCTTCAGGATTAAAACTCATGGCGTGGGGCCTGTTCAAGAAAGTAGTGATTGCCGACAATCTGGCTTCCTATGTGAATCAGATTTACTCTGATCCTCATCACTACAGCAGCTTACCGCTTATCATGGCAACATTGTTTTTCACAATCCAGATCTATTGCGATTTTTCGGGTTATTCCGACATTGCGCTCGGGGCGGCCAGGTGCATGGGGTTTAAGCTCATGGAAAACTTTAACCGGCCTTATTCGGCAACGTCTGTTTCCGATTTTTGGAAGCGCTGGCATATTTCGTTATCAACCTGGTTTCGTGATTACCTGTACATACCCTTGGGAGGAAACCGTGTAAAAATTCCGCTATTGTATTTTAATTTGTTTGTTGTGTTTTTGGTAAGCGGATTCTGGCACGGCGCCAACTGGACGTTTATTGCCTGGGGCGCACTGCATGGTATTTATCTGGTTCTCGCCATTGTTACCGGCTCGCTGAGAGAGGCAATCAGCGACAAGCTTTTCAGAGGACCCTTAAGACGTTTAAGAACGGGAGTAAATGTTATGACTACGTTTGTGCTGGTATCGCTGGCCTGGGTTTTTTTCAGGGCTCAAACAATTTCCGATGCATTTTACATCATTAAACAAAGCATAACAGGTTTGCCTGCAGATTTGGCGCGAGTTATTATCAACCAAAACATGGAACGACTTAACCTGGTTTACCTTGGAATGGATAAGATTAATTTTTTGATACTGACAGTGCCGGTAATTATGATGGAAATAATTCAGTATTTGCAGTATAAAAATGGTAAACGCAATATCTTATCAGCACAGCCCGCACCGGTGAGACTTTTTGCCTATACCGCTCTGATGCTCTCCATCCTTTTTTTCGGAAAGTTTGGATCGCAGGATTTTATTTACTTCCAATTCTAGTATGAAGGCATTTGGTGCTAAATTGTTTGTTATAGCGCTGGTGTGCACAGGCGTTGTGTTTTTGTTTCTGCTCTACTCACACCGCTATTCTGAAAAAATACTGGGTCCAAGTACAAAACACCAGATTGAAAGCAGTTTTGCGAATGCAGTGAGTAAATCGTATGATTTGTATTTGATCGGCAATTCAAGATTTTACAGGGGGATTAATCCTGAAAAATTTACTCATACTACATACAATTTTTCGTACGATGGCGACACCTACCTGCAAACGTTTTATAAGCTAAAATTCCTGGAGCAAAAAAACATACCCATAAAACATGTTGCAGTAACCACCGATTATTTCAGCTTTTCGCTGTTGGCCGATAACAGCAACGGTAATTATTTTACGTATTTCCCTGACACGTATAAGGCTGTTTGTAGTGGCAACCTTGTTCATTTACCCGTATTTAAAGAAAGCAGAAGCAATGCTCAAAAGAATACCTGGCCATTTTTCAGGCAGATGGATTTGATGAACGAGTCATTTAATACCTGGATCACAAAAAATGTGAGCCATTCAACGGTTCCATTTATTAAGGGCTTGCTGTCTGAAAATCCCAATAAACCGGTTCATAAGTTAAATGGTCAATACATTGTAAAGACAGAAGCCAGCGAAAATGATTTTATTGAACGCAGCAGCGACGTGCACGCACCACTTAAACATTATCTGGACAGCATTGTGGAACTCTGCAAAAAACACAAGGCCAATTTGTTTCTGATAATGATGCCAACCCGGAAGAACGAACTCAAAAACTATACTAGCGATTTTATGGCAGAGATGATGACCTTTTACAGGAAGATGAATGCCCCGAAGCAACACGTGTTTTTTCTGGACTACCAGAACGATACCATGTTTAAGACCAGTTCGTTTGCCGACATCACACACCTTAATGAAGCCGGAGCGGACCTGTTTTCGGAAAAGTTAAACAGGGATATTTTAAGCTTAACATCGCTGGATGGATTGTAATGTTTTTTCTTTAAACGATTCACAAAAGTGGCATTCGGCTTACGAAACGCTGCCCGTTGCCTTGCGCGATGTGTATTACAGGGCTGATTTTTATAGAATAAATCAGGGTCTTACCGGCGCAGAAGCTAAGTGTTTTGTTTGCAGTGAAGACGAAAAATTATTTCTTTACCCTTTTCTCAAAACAAAAGTAAACCCGGGGTATATTGTCGGTGGCAGCACGTATTACGATATAGAAGGGGCCTATGGCTATAATGGCCCTCTGTATAACACGGATGATATTAATTTTTTAAAAGAAGTAAGCAGGCGGTTTTTGGAAATGTGCAGGGATGAAAATATTATTGCCGAATTTACACGCTTTAATCCCGTTCTGGAAAATCACAAAGCCCTGGCGCACATAGAGCCTATGGCAGTGAACGAAAATATTGTACTGGATCTGGAAACAGAGGATATCTGGATGAAAGCCTACGAACATTCCACCCGTAAAAACATCAACAAAGCCATCCGCAGCGGGTTAACTGTAAAATATGTAGAGGGCTGGCAGATAACCTCCGGCGAGCTGAATGAGTTTGTTGGGATATACATGGATACGATGAAACGGAACCGCGCCTCATCCGTTTATCATTTTCCTGATAGTTATTTTCTTGAGATGGCACAGTTACCAGGCGGATCGCATTTCTTTTTCACGATGAATGAAGGTAACGCAGTGTCGTGCGAACTTGTAACTGCCGGCAGCACTATTTCCTATTCGTTTCTGGGAGGCACCAATGAACAATTTTTTTCGTTGCGCGCCAACGATCTTCTTAAGCATGAGATCATTCAGAAAATGAAACAGTTGGGGCTCCGCTATTTTTGCCTTGGCGGAGGCACAACTCCAAATGACGGCATTTTCCGATACAAGAAATGTTTTGCTAAGGACGGAGTAAAAAAATTCTATATCGGAAGAAAGGTGCATAACGAAACTGTTTATAACAATGTGGTGAAGAATTGGGAAGACGGATTCCCGCAAAAAAAGGAAATGTATAAAAACCATATACTTAAATACCGTAACTAAAACATGAAACGAACGCTTATTATTGCCGAGGCGGGTGTAAACCATAACGGAGAACTCGAAATCGCGAAGCGACTCATTGAAGTGGCCAGCGAAGCAGGTGCCGACTACGTTAAGTTTCAAACCGCCAAAGTGGCGAGTTCGGTTAGCAAGTATGCGCCAAAGGCAGAGTATCAGAAAGCCAATACAGGACTTGCCGATGAAAGCATGCTCGAAATGGTGAAAAAATTTGAGCTTGACAAAACCTTTCATGAGGAGCTGATAAAACACTGCAAAAAGTGCGGCATTCGTTTTTTGTCTTCGCCATTCGACGTGGAAAGTGTTCAACTTCTTCACGATCTTAAAATTGATCTGATCAAAGTGCCTTCGGGCGAAATAACCAACCTGCCTTATTTAAAGAAAGTGGCCGCAACCGGTTTGCCTGTTATTTTTTCTACCGGCATGGCCACCATGGAGGATATTGAAGCAACCATGAATGTGCTTTTGCATGGCGGGGTAAAGAAGGAGAACATTACCATTTTGCACTGCAACACGCAATACCCCACACCCTATGCCGATGTAAATCTGAAGGCCATGAATACCATCAGGGAAAAATTCGGAGTGGCGGTCGGTTATTCCGATCATACACTTGGAATAGAAGTTCCTATCGCGGCCGTGTCGCTGGGTGCGGTTGTTATTGAAAAACATTTTACACTTGACCGAAGCATGCCGGGCCCCGACCATGTGGCATCCCTTGAACCCGGTGAGCTGAAGCAAATGGTTAACGCCATACGTAATATTGAGATGGCAATGGGTAACGGTATAAAAGAAGTTACTCAATCAGAATCTATGAACAGGGATATTGCACGCAAAAGCATTCACCTGGCCCGAAACATTGTAAAGGGAACTGTTTTAACGGAAAGCGATATTGCAATGAAACGCCCGGGCGGAGGCATATCTCCGATGGAAATGGAAAAGGTAATTGGGAAAACGGTGAAGAAAAATCTGGAAGAAGACAGAATGCTGAACTGGGATGATATTGACTGATAATTAAACCTGAAGCAATCACATGAGTGTATTAAAACTAAGAGCACTGGCCCTTGAAGATGCAAAAGTAACCTGGGCCTGGCGCAATAAAGAAGAGATATCTAATTTGTATTCAGGGCATCCGTTTCCGGTGAGCTACGATCAGGAAAAGGCATGGTACGATAAGGTAATGTACTCCAACTTTCCAACAACAGTCTTTGGCATAGAGCTGGAAGGTGAGGGTAAAAAAGAATTGATTGGGCTAACGACACTTACTAATATTAACATGCTAAACCGGACCTGCGATTTTTCAATTCTGATAGGCGTTGAGAATTACAGAGGCAAAGGATTTTCTAAAACAGCCACACAGCTGACTTTAGCCTTTGGTTTTAACGAGCTTGGACTAAACAAAATTGCCTTACGTGTAAGGCAGGGTAATGATGTTGCGATTAACTTGTATAAAAGGCTGGGTTTCGTAACGGAGGGTGTGCTTAAGCAAAATGTGTTTCGTAACAACCAGTTTCAGGACGAAATAGCGATGGCAATTTTTAAAAGCGATTTTATAAAGAGTAATACATGAAAGTAGCCGTATTAACTTCGAGCCGGGCAGATTATGCGGGCATAGCTCCACTTTTAAAGGCGCTTAAAAAGGAACCGCGCATGCAGGTTTCTGTGATCGCGTTTGGCACGCACGCCTCTGTTTTTCATGGCAAAACTGTAAGTAACATTATCGCTGATGGCTATCAGGTAGATTATTTGATTGAATCCATGCTTCTGGGTGATTCGCCTGAAGCAATCGCATCCGCCATGGGGCTTACCATGGTTAAATTTTCAGGAATATGGGCTGGCAGCAGTTACAACCTTATTATTACAACCGGCGACCGTTATGAGATGTTCGCGGCGGCTGCCGCTGCACTTCCTTTTAATATTAAGATTGCACACATTCACGGAGGCGAAGACACCGAAGGAGCCATTGACAATGTTTTCAGGCATTCGCTTTCGTTGATGGCCACGTATAATTTTACAACAACCGAATATTACAGGCAACGAGTAGCGGTAATTAAAAATTCGGATAAAAACGTTTACAATACTGGAGCTTTAAGCATTGATGCAATGAAGATGACACCGCTGCTTACTCCTGCCGAATTTGAATCCCGGTTCAATATTTCGATACGCGGGCCTTATGTATTAATTACAATTCACCCGGAAACCGCATCGCTAAAGGAAAATAAGGGCCACATAAAAGAGTTTATAAATGCGCTTAAAAAACTAAAAAAGTACCGGCTTATCATCACCATGCCCAATGCCGACCCAATGGGTAACTATTACCGTCAAAAACTACACGAGTTTATTGCCCGCTCCGAAAATGCAGTTGGCGTAGAATCGTTTGGCAATGCAGGGTATTTTACATGCATGAAATATTGCAGCTTTCTTCTGGGTAACTCTTCAAGCGGATTTGTTGAAGCGTCCTTTTTCCCTAAAAAGGTAATAAATGTTGGCAACAGGCAAAAAGGAAGGCTGGTATCTGAAAACATTGTTTGTTGCGACAATTCGGAGAACGGTATTTTGGAAGCAGTGCAGAAAGTAGAAAAAATGCCGCCTCCTGCTCCGGTGAAGCTTTATGGCAATGGCCATGCTGCAAAAGGCATTGTAAAGGCACTTAAAAGCATTTAAACATGCAGTACAAGAGAAATATTATACCCGAATCAACGCTTATTAAAGAAGCCATCGAAATTCTGAATGCGTTATCAGGTAAAGATAGTCATACGCTATTTGTAATCAACCCAAACGGGCAGGTGATTGGTAGTCTCAGTGATGGAGATATCAGAAGGGGCATGCTGGCCAATAAAACCATCACAAGCGCGGTAACAGAAGTGATGCAAAAAAGTTTCCGTTTTTTGCGAAACAGAAAATTCACACTGGATGAAATTGATGAATTGCGGAAAAGAGAAATAACGCTGGTGCCCATGCTGGATGACACTAACCGGTTGATTCGCATTGTGGATCTGAGCGGCGAACGATCGGCGCTTCCATTGGACGCGGTGATTATGGCGGGTGGTGAGGGCAGGAGGTTGTTACCATTAACGCGGGAAACACCAAAACCGTTGTTGCCTGTGGGAGGCAAGCCGATCATTGAGTACAATCTGGAACGGCTTGAAAAGTATGGCATCAAAAACGTCCATATATCCGTTAACTATCTGGGGGATAAAATTGAAACTCATCTGGGAAATGGCTCAAATAAAGAACTGAACATTAACTACTGTCGCGAAGACAAACCCCTTGGTACGCTGGGCTCCGTAAGTTTGGTTAAGGAGTTTGAGAACGAGGTGGTGCTGGTAATGAACTCCGATCTGCTAACCAATATTGACTACGAGGATTTTTATAAGGATTTTCTGCGCAAGGAAGCGGACATGGCGGTCGCCACCATTCCTTACAGTGTTCCAATTCCCTATGCGGTAATTGAAACGGAAGAAGACAGGGTTATTTCACTCAGAGAAAAACCAACGTACACGTATTACTCAAATGCTGGTATTTATCTGATCAGGAAGGATCTCTTTCGTTATCTGCCTGGCGATACGTTTTACAATGCAACCGATTTAATGGATGCCGTCATTCGCGACGGACTAAAACTTACGTATTATCCGCTCTATTGTTATTGGCTGGATATAGGCAGCCCCACCGATTATGAAAAGGCGCAGCACGACTGTGACCATATAAAATTCTGATGAAGTACCTGTTTATAATACCGGCACGTGCAGGTTCAAAAGGCGTTCCCGGAAAAAACAAAAGGCTGCTGGGGAACAAACCTTTAATCACCTATTCCATTGAGTGTGCACTTGCAGTTGCGGGGGCAGAGGACATTTGTGTAACAACCGATGATGATGATGTTATTACCATTGCCACCGATTTGGGTTTAAAAGTGCGGTTTAAACGACCCGATGAACTGGCAGCCGACAATACCGGAACCTTTGAGGTTTTAAAACATGCCCTGAATTTTTACGCACACTCAGAAAAAAATTATGACGCGGTGGTTCTTTTACAACCTACTTCACCGTTTCGAACCGAAGCACATGTAAAGGAGGCCCTTAAACTTTACTCGCATGACCTCGACATGGTTGTTTCGGTAAGCCCGGCAAGCGGCAAACTGGTTTTTGAAGAGGACGAGTCCGGTTTTTTACAGCGCTGTGACAAAAAACAGTACTACGAACTCAGGCAGCATTCGGCAGCACAATACGTGTACAACGGAGCCATATACGTTATTAATGCCAATTCGCTTCTTACAAAACAACCTTCTGAATACAGCAAGGTAGTAAAACTGGTAATGGACGAGAGAAGCTCGTTCGATATTGATACCTTATTTGACTGGGAAATGGCAGAGTGTATGATAAAAAGCAGGAGGTCATGAGAATATTGATTGCAGGATTAGGACAACTCGGGAAACGACATTTACAATCTGTTGCTTCGCTTGAAACACTGGAAGAAGTTTACCTGATTGAACCCTATGAAAAAAACCTTGTTGAGGCGCAGGAAATATTAAATCAAAGCAAAGCGGCTCCGGGTGTTGTGGTGCGCAAGGGTGCTTCGTGTTCGGATATTGGGCCGGCAGAAATTGATGTCGCCATTATAGCCACAAACTCTCTGGTTAGGCGGCACCTTGTGGAAGACCTGCTGAACGGCTTCAGCGTAACGTTTTTGATCCTTGAAAAATTTCTGTTCCCCGAACCGGAGGATTATGATGCAATCGGTAAACTGCTTGTAAAAAAAAATGTAAAGGCCTGGGTTAACTGTCCGCGCAGACTTTACCCGGTTTACCAAAACCTAAAACAACAAAATGGTCTGTTGATGTCGCTTACAGTGCACGGAACCGAATGGGGGCTGGGGTGCAACGCTATTCACATGTTTGATCTCTGTGCTTTTATTAGAGGGCAAGCCGATTTTGCAGTTTATGGCAACCTTCTTGATGAAGAAATTCTTCAAAGCAAACGCAGCGGCTATATCGAATTTACAGGAACACTTTATGGACACTCGATTGATGGAAGCACTTTGTTTAAGCTTGTTTCCGGCCGACAACAAATGCCATTTAGCATCTGCCTTCAGTATGCAGATAAGGTGTACCTTATCAACGAAACACTAAAACAAGTCACGAGTATAAACGTAAGTGATCAAAAAACGGAAATTCAGTCTTTCGAAGTGCCTTACCAGAGCCAGCTTACGGCAAATGTGGTAAAGGATATAATGAACACAGGAAGCTGTGGGCTTCCGATGTATGATGAGTCAGCAAAATTGCATATGACGTTGTTGCGGGTTTTTCTCGATCATCTTAATAAGAAAACAGATATACCGGTTAAGCAATGTCCGATAACTTAAAAAATAAAGTTTTGTTGGTAGGAGCCGGCCTTATGGCGCGTGAGTACGCCAAAGTATTGAATGCCCTGGCGGTTGATTACGATGTAGTAGGACGTGGCCCGGATTCTTGCGCAGCGTTTGAAAAGGCAACCGGCAAAAAACCAGCGGCAGGAGGATTAGATGATTTTTTAAACAAACAAAGCCACTCGTTATACTCTCACGCAATTGTTGCCACTGGCATAGATACCCTTAACCACATTGCTTTAAAGCTGATTAACGCAGGTGTTAAAAATAGTCTGCTTGAAAAACCCGGTGGAATGAACACCGCTGAAATGGATTCTCTGGAAAATGCGGCCCGCATCAATCAGGCGAGTGTCTATATCGCATACAACCGGCGCTTTTATGCCTCTGTACTAAAGGCCCGTGAAATAATTAAAGCGGACGGCGGCCTCACCTCGTTTAACTTTGAATTCACGGAGTGGTCGCATGTGATAGAGCCGCTTAAAACCGATGCCCTTATTAAACAAAAGTGGTTCCTGGCCAACTCTACCCATGTGGCCGATTTGGCTTTTTATTTCGGTGGACTACCCCTTGAAATGAGCGCTTACAGGGCGGGTAATTTGTCGTGGCACAAATATTCAAAATTCACAGGAGCGGGTGTTTGCGAAAACCATGTTCTATTTTCTTATCAGGCCAATTGGGGGTCACCCGGGCGCTGGGCGCTGGAACTGCTTACATCTGAACATCGTTTGATTTTGAAGCCACTTGAGGGCCTGCAAATTCAGGCAACAGGAACCGTGGCAGTAAATCCGGTAGAACTTGATGATGTTCTTGATAAAGGCTTTAAGCCAGGTTTGTATAAACAAACGTTTGCATTTTTAGGTAACGAAACCAGTCAATTGTGCAGTATTGATTACCAGACCAAAGCAATGCGTTGGTACGATAAAATAAGTGGATATGACCCAGTCTGAGGTGTTGGCGGCAATAGAAAAGGTGCAATCCGGGTTCGATATCAGTGCCCTGAAATATCGCAATAAAAATGTGTGGCCGGTACTGCGTTATTATATGGCCTATGTTCTTATGAAATCCGGAAGCGGGGAAAAAAAAGAATCGGCCGGTTTCTCCCAAACAATTAACACAAATCATCAAACAAATCCACCCGCAAATAACAAGCTGTTGTCGCTATTGAAATTTCCATCGCAAGCATACCAATACAGAACCCAGCAAAAACGCTTTGCCGCAGCCGTAAAAGAAATTATGTTTCTTTTGCCCGCCAATGAGCCTTATCCCGATGTGGTTGCGGAAAAAAAATACTCGCGTTACCTCGACCCTTATCTGCAAGCCTTTTTAAAATATCAGCCTGTTACTAAAGTGCAATTAACCACCGGCGATATTAAGCCCAGCGAATACGCAGTGCCCTTTATTGCACTGAATGAGGGTAGTTTAGTGGAAAGAATCCGGACTGCTGCGAAGCTTGTATCACGATTGAAACGGGATGGAGGCGACAAGGCAGGTTTTTATGAAACATTAAACTCGCTGAACAAGTTTGCGGTTGAACGGAATATCCCTTATTACTTTCAATCCTGGCTGTCTGACGATCTTGATACGGTGAATGTTTACGAAACCCTCTTTTTTGATTTTCTGAAGGACACAAACGTGCGAACCGTTTTTTTAGAGTGTTATTATTCACTCTGTTTGTTTGGGCTCGTATCGGCCTGCCGCAGGTTAAATATAACCGTGGTGGATATACAACACGGGGTGGTGGATATTAATTACCTGGGTTGGCAAAATTTACCGGGTTCTGTTGCAAATTATCTGCCGCATTATTATTGGGTGTGGAGCAGTAACGATTACAAGCAGGTAAATTTAAGCAACAACCCATCGTTACTTAAGCCCGTGTTGGGAGGTAATTTATGGCTAAAAAGGTTTAAAGACCTGAATCCTTCTGAAAATGGTCATCTTTCAAAGGACCAAAAAAAAGGAGTTCTTATTTCTCTGCAAATGGGAGCGGTTCTAAGCCAAACATGGCCATTGATAATGGAAGTGGTAAAAAGGGAACAGCAAAAAATTCAATGGATGTTGCGGTTTCATCCACTTAACTCTCAACATGAGAAGGAAGAGATCGTAAAGGCATTGAGCGGCTTCGAAAACGTTGAATATGAAAAAGCCAGTCGCGAAAATTTATATTCTGTGTTTCAAAACACCCATGTTCATTTAGTCGCATCATCAGCTGTGGCGCTCGAAGGC
>CALMNJ010000159.1 GCA_937868675.1 uncultured Bacteroidota bacterium
TGAAGCGAGGGGCCTTTAGGTTAGTTTTGGGAATTAATCTTTAAAGGAAACAGGATTTGAATTAAAAAAATGATCCCGCCAATTTCAATATTATGGCGAAATGAAAATTAACCAAACCAAATAAAAAGCAATGCGCGGAAATTTGGTTTATAAAAAAAGCCGCCCCAATGGGCGGCTTCATTATAATAGTATGAAAAACTTATTTACTGATGCAGAGTTTGCTTACCGATTTTCCCGATTCAGCTTCAATACTTACAGTATAAATTCCATCTGTCAGCTGGCTCAGGTCAACAAAACTGTTGTTGGTGCCGGTATTCAGTTTCATTTGTTTCTGCATAACAACCTGTCCTATGGCGTTGGTTACGGTGAGTTTAGCATTTTGATTAAGCACACTGCTCACGCGTACATTTACCAGTCCATTGCTTGGATTAGGATAAACACTAACCTCAACTTTTGACGGGCTGTTTTGTGCAAGACCATCTGGCACAGAGTTGGAGCCAATATTAATATTATCAAGATACAGGTTGTTACCATTTTTGTTGGTTGCAACAAATTTCACCATCACGTTGGCATTATTGAATCCTGCCAGATAACTCATAACAGGCATCCAGTCTTCTGCAACCGGGTTAAGATATTCGGTAGTAACCGGTACCTGATTCACGGCCATGTCGGAACCGGTTCCTGTCCAAACAGTGGTCCAGTTGCTTCCGCAATCGGTGGATGCCATCACTTCAAGTTTGTCGCTGCTATTTGAAGCTTTAAGCATGTGGGCAAGGTCGAATGACATGGTAGGGGTGAATGGACCGCTAAGGTCAAGAGGTGGAAGCATAAACTCATCCTTATCACCAATTACGGTGTTTTTGTAGAATGGGTACTTGAGGCAGTTGCCTGTTGATAGTGCATACGCTTCAACACCCGTTTGAAAGGTCCACGTAGCAGCACCGCCATTAGGGTTTTTTGACAACCAGCCACTGTAAGGCCAGCCGGTGGTTGCAAAACCTTCGGCAATTGGTGCCGACTGATAATTGTAAACTTCATAAAACGTGGACTGAGCTCCATTGTTGGAAATATTGTTGTCGGTGCCGCTGGAGCTTGCGATGCTGTATGAGAAAGTACGCAGACCGCTTACGGTGGATGACGTGAAGGCATTCAGGTTCACAATGGCACTGTAACCAGGTTGTATATTACCCGTCCATGTTGTATTGTTTTTGGCAACGCCATCAATATAAGGTGTAATGGTTGCAGAGGTAATCGGTGTTTGTCCGTTGTTATAGATTGAAACAGTGGGTGCAAGTGTGTTGCTGCTGTTGCAAACTATACCAGGGCTCACCGGTGCGGCAGCTGCGTCAAAAGTTGGATGTGGGAGATCGGTGCGGCTGGCTTGCTCTACTTTCTGAGTGCCTTCGTTTTGAATGAATCCTACAAACTCGATTTGTGTTTTTGAGTTGATATAAGATGGGAAAACGCAGTTCATGGAAAAGGTGTAAACCTGACCAACGGTCCAGGTTGCGGGCAGCGAAGTGCCTGACTGAAGAGTTGGGTATGAAATACGGGCGGCATCATTAAAATCTTTTTCACCGTTTGTGCCCGGTTGCACCGAAAAATTAATGACACGTTCAACCAGCACGTTTCTGAACACAAGGCTGCTGTTGGTAGTGTAAGGGGCGGTGGCCTGAATTGTAACGTTTACCGCAGCCGCGGTAGATGTACTGGTGATTACGTCACGCGTCATAATGATGTTAAATGCCGAACTGTAGCTGGCTGCTGTGGCAATAATGGCGTTGGTTAAGTTGGCCGGGTGATCAACGCTGCCGCCGGTAGCACCAAAAACGGCCTGACTTTGCCCGTCAATTTTACCTAGCGGCGCATAAGTAACAGCAGGGTTATATCCATAACCGCCATTCGCCGCTGATTTATAACGCCAGTCAATTTCTGTCTTATTGGTTTTATACAGCGACCATGTATTC
The DNA here is from genome assembly GCA_937868675.1 of uncultured Bacteroidota bacterium. GTDB lineage: Bacteria > Bacteroidota > Bacteroidia > B-17B0 > Aurantibacillaceae > Aurantibacillus. The sequence continues at coordinate 1,968 of CALMNJ010000159.1, forward strand.
GATGGAACCGAAGGAATAGGCACTTGCCACTTAATAGCTACAATGCGTGTGGCGTTGGTTGCTGATAAAAGTAATGTATTAAGGCCAGGATTAGTAGCAGCACATGGCGGGCAGGTTTCGCCCGTAAATTCTTCATAAAGGCTAACCCGGGGAGATTGGGCGCCGGCAACGAAGCCCATGAGCACGAGTGCAAAAGCAAATAAATGTTTTTTCATGTTATTGGTGTTTTTAAGTTATTACGAATGTAGTACATTAATTTGTTAAATAACCCCGACTGAATATTTTTGAGCATAAAGACAAGTGCTTCCGGAAATGAGGTCAAAAAGCATAAATTGTTTTTAAAACTAAAGATGAAACGTTATTTTTGATATAAATCATAAACT
>CALMNJ010000160.1 GCA_937868675.1 uncultured Bacteroidota bacterium
AAGGTCAACGTCAGAAATACCTCCGAATACGGGGTTCTTGTTAACCTGATCCATAAACCTTGGGAGCTTTTCGCGCAGCTTTTCAAAATCGTTGTTTTGCAACACAAACTGTACAGGCAGGTTTCCGCGCGGCCCGCCTCCCGACGATATTGACTGCTCCTGTATCACAAACACTTTTCCTTCGGGGAATTGTGCCAGGTTCCTGTTCAGGAAATTATAAATATCGGCCTGAGAACGTTTTCGCTTGTCCGATTCGGTTAATGCCAAACGAACAAAGCCATTGTTTACAGCCCCCGATCCCACGAAGCCGGGCGCGGTTACGGTTAAACACACCTGTTTTTCGGCAACAGAATCGCCGATGAACTGCGAAATACGATCCATTAAGGCGTCCGTTGATTCAAACGAAGTGCCTTCGGGGGTTGATACGCGCAGCCTCAGCCAGTTTCTGTCTTCAAGTGGTGAGAGTTCCGACTGAAGCTGGGAAAACAGATAAATACTACCTGCAAAAGCAATAACGATAATAATAAATGCCCAGGGCCAGCGGTCGAGGAAACGGGTGACGGTTTTCCTGAACCAGTTATCAAGCCCCGAAAAGAAGGGTTCTGTTGCCAGATACAGTCTGGTTTTTTTTGTAGGATCTTTACGCACCAGCCTGGCATTTAGCATGGGCGTGAGCGTGAGCGAAACAAACGCGGATATAAGAACCGCTCCGGCAAGCACAACACCGAATTCGCGGAACAACCTGCCAACAAAACCTTCCAGAAATATCACGGGCATAAAAACGGCAGCCAGCGTAAGCGATGTAATAATGACCGCCATAAAAATTTCACGCGTGCCCTCAATCGCCGCCTCGCGGGGGGCCATTCCCTTTTCTATCTTCTTGAAAATGTTTTCGGTAACAACAATGCCATCATCAACCACAAGCCCGGTGGCTAACACAATGGCCAGAAGAGTCAGCACATTGACGGAGTAATCCATCAGATACATAATAAAAAATGCGCCGATCAACGAAACGGGAATATCAATAAGTGGTCTGAACGCAATGAGCCAGTCGCGGAAAAAAACAAAAATGATGAGAATAACCAGTACCAATGCAATGATGAGCGTCTCCTCCACTTCCAGAATGGATTTTTTAATAAACCGGGTGTTATCCAGTGCAATATTGATGGTGTAATCCTTCGGAAGGTCTCTTTTTAATTTTTCATAGCGTTTGTAAAACTCGTTGGATATATCCACATAGTTAGCTCCGGGTTGCGGCACCAATCCTAACCCTATCATGGGCACCCCCGACTCCTTTAAGATGGTTTCTTCGTTTTCAGGCCCCAACTCCACCAACGCAACATCACGCAAACGCACTATGCTGTTGGCATTTTCCTTAACAATCATGCTTTCAAACTGCGCCACAGTGCTAAGTCTTCCAACCGAATTAACGGTTAGCTCGGTACTGTTACCTTCAATTTTACCTGATGGAAGGTCAACATTCTCACGGTCCAGCGCCTGTTTCACATCCAGTGGCGTAAGTCCAAAAGCAACCAGCTTGTCAGGCATTAATCGTATTCGCATGGCGAACCGCCGTTGCCCCCATATCTGTACGGAATTTACTCCCGGAATAGTTTGCAGGTTCTGCGCGATGACATTTTCTGCGTAGTCGCTCACTTCCAGCAGGGATCGGGTGTCGCTCAGCAAAGTCATCGAAAGAATGGCGTCTGAGTTGGCATCGGCTTTACTTACCACAGGTGGAGCATCAATATCCTGCGGCAGCTGCCGCAAAGCCTGCGACACCTTATCGCGCACATCGTTGGCTGCCGCCTCAAGGTTCGAACTCAGATTAAATTCAACTGTTATAATGCTTGAGCCCTGATTGGAGGAAGCCGAAATAGAACGTATGCCGTCAATACCGTTAATGGCTTTTTCGAGGGGTTCGGTAATTTGAGATTGTATCACATCCGCGTTAGCCCCGGTATAACTGGTACGAACAGTAATAACGGGCGGGTCAATACTCGGAAACTCCCTTACGCCCAGAAATTTGTAGCCAATGCCGCCAAACAAAATAATAATTAGCGAAAGTACAATGGAAAGTACCGGACGTTTAACGCTTAAAGAGGCTAGATCCATTAATGTACCGGTTTTAAAAGTTTAAGTTTTGTTTCCTTTTTTACCGCCAGAAGTCCGGTAGCTACCAATGTATCACCCGAAGAAACTCCTTCCGTTATCTGTATCCTCACATCGGTGCGCACACCGGTTTTAACCTGTACTTCGGTAGCTATCCCATTTTTGCAAACGAAAACTTTTTGTCCCTTAAGGGTTGGAATGACGCATTGTGTTGGCACCATAACCACATTTCCGATACTTTCGAGATTTACAAAAACCTTTACATAATTTCCCGGAAACAGTATTTCGTCGCCATTGTACAAGGCCCTTGCTCTGAGGCTTCGGGTACTTTCATCAATTTTAGGATCGATTGCAAAAACCGTGGCGGAATATGTTTGAGTTCCCGTATTTTGGTCAATACTAAAATTTATGGTTGCCCCTTTTTTTATCAGGCCAGCATATTTTTCAGGAAGCGTGAACTCAACATACAAGGGTTTCATCTGCACAAGCGAAACAATGGGTGTATTGGTATTTACATACGACCCTTCGCTGATGTTTTTAAGACCCACCTGGCCGGTAAACGGCGCATTAATGCTGGTTTTGGCAATCTGAGCCAGAAAGTAAGCTTCGTCGGCTTTTAAGCCGGCCAGGGTGTTGTCCTCCGTATCGTACTCCTCCTGGCTTACGCCTTTGACATCAAGAAGTTTTTTTAATCGTGTCAGCTTTTGATCCGACAGTTTTATCTGATTTTTAATTTTAAGCAACTGGGCCTGCAGATCGGCATCGTTGAGTTTTACGAGCAGTGAGCCTTTCTCAAAGGTTTCTCCTTCTTTGAAATGAATCGAAGCCACCTTCCCTCCCATTTCTGGCAATAATTCTACCTGATTCATGGCCCCAACTTTTCCGGTGGCAAACACCTGGTTGCCCAGTTCGCCGCTTTGTGCAACAAAATAATTGACGGCTACAGGAAGACTGGTTTTTGGTTTGGATCCTGCCTTTTCTTCCTTCCTGGAAAAAAACACATATTTTGATGCTATGAGAAGGCCAATAAATAGTACAATGTAAACCCAGTTCGGAATTTTTTTCATGTGCGGCTTCGGTTAGATTTCTTTTTTTCCTGTGTTTTGTTGTATTCGAAAAACAAATTATGTGAAGGCATGTTTTCGAGTTTTTCGCTTAGTTGCCCCATAATGCTAATGAAGGTTTCCTTATCCTTTTTGCTCACGCCACTGAACATTTGTTTATCTATCTTTTCGAAAGATTTCACAACCTCTTTTGTACGAAGTTTGCCCTTTCGGGTAAGGGTTATGTAATGCTCGCGACGATCTTTGGGATTTACACTGCGTGTTACATAACCTGCTTTAATCAGATAATCCATCACTTTTACCATCGCCGTTTTGTCAACCGAAAGACTGTTACACACCTGTTGCTGGCAGCAATTATTGTTATAGTGCAGAAAATAAAGAACCGAAAAGTAACGTTCAATTTCCAGGTCTTCCAGTAAGCGGGTTAGTACACCATAATATCGCTTCGAAAAAATAAGGGCCTGTGTGCCCACCGGAATTGTATTTATAACACTTTGTTCCAAAATAGTGGATTTGTAAAATAGTTTACAAATGTAACCATTTGCACTGTAGGCTTATCTTTAGCTTCCCAAAATTAACATCGTTTCGGGATGCCATACCCGAATTTCTTGATTTTGGATTTGATTAAAATTTTGGTCAGTAACGACGTTTTATGCAAAACTTATCTTGATGATTCTAGCTTAAAGCTTTAAGCGCTTTAATAACCGTATCAAGCATTTGGTCGTTAAAATCAAGATGTGTTACAAACCGGATTGTTTGCCTGCCAAACGAAGACACCTTGATGTGGCTTTCGGCCAGCTTGTTTTCAAAGTCCTGTCCGGTCATCATTTCTTTTTTGAGATGAAAGATGATGATGTTCGTATAAACCGGATTAATGGATTCAACAAACTTAAGGGTTTTGAGTGCTTCTTCAATTTTCTTGGCACGTACATGGTCTTCGCGCAGCCTGTTTACATTGTTTTTGAGCGCATATAAACCGGCTGCAGCTAAAATGCCGGCCTGCCTCATGCCTCCGCCAAACACTTTCCTAACTTTACGGGCTTGTTTTATAAAATCACGATTACCAATAAGCAGCGAACCCACCGGAGCCCCGAGGCCCTTTGACAGGCATATCGAAATAGAATCAAAGTGTTTTCCGGTTTCTGCGGTGCTGTCGCCGGTTTCTGCCAGAGCATTAAAAATACGGGCACCATCCAGATGCAGTTTTAATTTTTTTTCTTTACAAAACGCCGAAATTGGTTTTATCTGCTCCACTGTATAATAGCTTCCCCCTGCCCTGTTCACAGTGTTTTCGAGGCACACAAGGCTGGTACGTGTAAGCCAGTCGAAATCACCATTAATATTTGCCTCAATCAAATCTACCTGAAGCCTTCCCTCCTGCCCGGCCAGCAGTTTTGCCTGTACGCCTGAATTGAACGAAATACCGCCACCTTCATAATTGTAAATATGCGCGTTCACATCGCACAGCAGCTCATCGCCGGGCCGGGTATGCACCTTTATGGCAATCTGATTGGTCATGGTGCCACTCGGACAAAAAAGGGCGGCCTCTTTTCCAAACAAGCGGGCTGCGTAACTCTCAAGTTCAAGTACCGTTGGGTCTTCGGCAAAAACATCATCGCCAACAGGCGCTTCCATCATAGCCTGGAGCATGGCTTTTGTTGGGCGGGTTACGGTATCACTTCTTAAGTCAATGATTTGCATGTGTTGTGTTCTTTTTTTTATTGGAAATAGTTGCAAAACTAAACGAGATGTAAAGGTTCACAAGGCGCGACGGATATAACCGCGGATTTGTGAGGTTCATAAAATACAGCTGCCAGTTGCAACCTGTGGTTACACGATCCGAAAATTTATATTCAACATTCAGATTGAGCCCCGCTTTTATTTGACGGCTTCGTCCGGACAATGAATGCTTTAGTGAACCATACAAAATGGTATCCACCTGATTGCTGCCGTGAGGGTAAAATGTGGTGTCAATACCATAGTATTCGGTGCGCCAGAATTGATTATTTACAGATGCACTCAGTCCTGCACCAATACTCCACCTGTCGAAATGCCGTTTTTGAGTGGCCATAATCCAGAATGTTTCAATAGCTTCCCTCCTGATACTGTCAATGGGCTGTGGTAGTCCAAATCGTTTTCCGTAATTTTTTAACGCCCCGCCCCTCGACATGCCTAATTCAAAGCGAAAGGATTGCTTCTTGCTGTAGAAGCGCTCACCAATGATGTTCATCCCAAATGGTGAGGGGCCATCTGCATTGGAATTTGAATCACCATACGTATATATATTCATAAAGCTATACCCTACGCCCAGCCGGAGCGTCCGGGGTTCAAATGGTTTTAATGTATAATGCTCTACTTTGTTTGCTTCGGCATTATAATAAAAGTAATTTTCGCCCGGATACGCATATCTCTTTCGGGAGAACAGATCAATAAAGTAACCAAGACCTTCAGGGCTTAGCATATTTAAAAAAATATACTCCCTGCTTAACCTTGAACGCAATTTATAATTGATTTTTGAATTGCCGGCAGCAAATGAAAGTGCCAGTGGTTTTCTGTTTCTGATTGTGAAATACTCATTTCTTGAACTATCGCTCCATTGTAGTTTTGAGCTGTCCAGACCAGCCAGCCGGAGCCCCAGACCGGTATGTATTTCAATTTTTTGATACGGTTCGTTAAACATCATGGCGCATGAACTCAACAAGAGTGTGCAAACCGCAATAAGAAATCCGTTTATTTTACGCCATATCCTCACCTTTTAATACGAGGCCAGCTTACGCAGCTTTTGTTTAAACCGTTCTTTCGGTAAAAAATTGTGTTCCAGATCCACATTCATTGGCACCGGCGTATCCAGGCTTCCTTCGCGCATCACCGGTGCATCCAGGCACTCAAAGCAGTGTTCCGAAATCAGGGAAGCAATTTCGCCTGCGATGCCTCCGGTAAGCGTATCCTCGTGCATAACAATGACACGCCCTGTTTTTTTAACCGATTCAAAAATGGTTTCAGTGTCCAATGGCGCCAGTGTTCTCAAATCAATCAGGTCGGCACGAATATCTTTATGTTCGGTAAGAGCCTCCAGTGCCCAATGTACACCGAGACCATAGGTTACAATAGTTAAATCGTTTCCTTCCCTCACCAGCTTTGCTTTACCGAAGGGTATGGTATAGTAATCATCATACACGTCCTCGCTAATGCTGCGATACAGCGCCTTATGTTCGAAATACATAACGGGATTGGGATCTTCAAATGCCGAAAGTAAAAGGCCCTTGGCATCTGACGGAAATGCAGGATACGCTATTTTGAGTCCGGGTGTTTTAAAAAACCAGGCTTCGTTGCTTTGACTATGAAATGGACCAGCCGCCACAGCGGCGCCGGTTGGCATGCGCACCACCACATCCGCATGTTGTCCCCAGCGATAGTGGCTTTTTGCAAGGTTGTTCACTATTTGTGTCATGCCTTCGCTTACAAAGTCGGCAAACTGCATTTCAACCATGGCCTTGGCCCCGTTTATCGAGAGGCCGAAACCAGCGCCCAGGATAGCGCTTTCACATAAGGGCGTATTGCGTACCCGTTCTTTTCCAAACTGTTCTGCAAAGCCCTCGGTAATTTTAAAAACTCCTCCGTAATCGGCAATGTCTTGTCCCATCAACACCAATTGGGGATGCACCCTCATGGCAAGCTTTAGCGCATGACTAATGGCATCAATAAACCGTATGTTTGTATTACTGCCCGAGCCGGGCATGTTATCTTTTATTTCAACGGGTTTAAAAATTTCGCGGAGTTCTTTTTCCGTTTCCGGTTTTGGATTCAGTTCAGCAAAGGTAATTTCGAGCCCCTCCTCTATTTCACGTTTAATAAGCGCCCGTTCTTTCTCAATCAAATCTTCGGTCAGTACGCCCTCGTCCAGCAAAAACTTTTCGAAGGTGGCCACAGGGTCTTTTCGGCCCCAGATATCGAACAATTCTTTGGGAACATATTTAGTACCGCTGGCCTCCTCATGGCCGCGCATTCTGAACGTAACACATTCAAGAATGACGGGCCGGGGATTTTCGCGAATATCGGCGGCCAGTTTTTTTATGGTTTCGTAAACTTTTAAAACATTGTTGCCATCAATGCTCATACCTTCTATACCGTAGCCGATAGCTTTGTCGGCAAACGATTTGCAGCGAAACTGCTCATTGCTCGGAGTGCTAAGCCCATAACCATTGTTCTCTATCACGAAAATTACCGGCAAATCCCACACGGCGGCGGTGTTGACACTTTCGTGAAAATCGCCTTCGCTGGCTCCGCCATCGCCCGTAAATACAACGGTTACTTTTTTCTCCTCGCGTAGTTTTGAAGCCAGTGCAATACCGTCGGCCACGCCCATTTGCGGACCAAGGTGCGAGATCATACCGATAATTTTATATTCCTGACTGCCGAAGTGGAACGAACGGTCGCGTCCCTGTGTGAATCCACCGGGCTTACCCTGAAACTGTGAAAACAAGCGGTGGAGCGGAATGCCCCTGCTGGTAAACACACCCAGGTTGCGGTGCATGGGTAAAATGTATTCATCGTGTTCCAGAGCCGTAGCCACACCAACCGAAATGGCTTCCTGGCCAATGCCACTAAACCATTTGGCAATTTTGCCCTGTCTTAAAAGCAAGAGCATTTTCTCTTCAATCATGCGCGGCTTTAAAATATTGTGATATAATTCCAACAGCAAATTATCCTTATACTTTTTGCGGTCAAATTTTACGGGAGTTTCAGCAGAAATCATTTTTTGATGCGTGTTATTTTTTTCCAATGAGGGCATGGAAGCCAACACCAATGTTAACCCAACTTATAAAGTATTTGTTGGTGGCTTCGTGTACATCGCCAATGTGGTAGTACCGTGGTGCACGGGCGTCGAAATGATAAAACAGTGTGGTATAACTCAAAAGCAGGGAGAATGAAAGCCTGGCGCGTTTATCCGGATATCGCTCGGCAATAAAATTAAAACTAAGCTCGGGTTGCAAATACGGCGCATTAAAAGACGTAGGTACATGAGGCCAATTGGCATTGGAGTAGTTGGTAAACTGGTTACTCAACGTATCCGGATTTACTTTTGTGTAATTCACCATCATGTATCCCCCATTCATAGAAATACTGGTATAGCCCAAATCTGAGAAATACTGGTCATAACCAACTTTAAGATAAACACCCTGATTAATCATAGCCGTTTTATAATACAAGGCACCGGCTGTGGTTGAAACCGGAGCAGCCCAGGGTTGTTTACTTACACTGAAATTGGAGTAATTAAACCCTAAACCCGCATAGGTTGTTTCGGTAATGCGGTAGTTGCAGGAAAGTCCTGCTTCATACACTCCCCTGAAGGTGGTATGGAAGCGGCTGCTGCTAATTGGCCGGGGTATCCCGAAAATACCCCGTATGCTGAATTTTGAGTTAATATCCAGTTTGTCCTGTCCTGCAGCCAGCAGTGATAGAAAGAGGAGGGATAAAAGGATGCTTTTTTTCATTTATTCCTTAAAGATAAATCTTTTCCCGGGTAACAAAAAAGCCGTTCCTTATGAAGGAACGGCTCTGCGCCTTGGCGATGTATTACTTAATATTTACTGGTCTGTAGTTTGGTTTTATGCTTGTTTATCTGCGACTTCAGCGCTTCGCATGCAAGGTCTGTTGCTTCTTCAAAACTGGCGCATTGCTTTTTGGCAAAAAACTCGTGGCCTTTGCCAAGCATTTTAATTTCCGATATTTTATTCTCACTCGTACTGCTTTTATCAAGCCTCAGTGTTATTTCACTATTAATTATGCCATCGTAAAACGTATTGAGCTTGGCAACTTTTTCGTTAACGAAGCTCAGCAACTTTTTGTCCGCATCAAAATGCACCGATTGAATGTTGATTGTCATAGCTTGTTCCTCCTTTTGTTTTAATGGCCCGATCGTGGATGGGCCTGGTTATATGTTTTTTTAAGCTTATCAATGGTATTGTGGGTGTACACCTGAGTGGCTGCCAGACTGCTGTGTCCCAAAAGCTCTTTCACTGCATTGATGTCGGCCCCATTGTTTAAAAGGTGCGTGGCAAAGGTGTGTCGCAAAACGTGTGGGCTTTTTTTTGAGCTGGTGGTTACGGTCGCTAATATCCTGTTCACGGTTTCGGTTATTTTTTGTGCGGTAAGTGGCTTGTTTTTCATGGTTACCAACAAATGTTGCTCTGTCAGGCCGTTCGTTTTTTTTACGGCAAGGTAGTCTTCCAGGTTACGGCGCATGCTGGTGTGAAACGGGATAATCCGTTCTTTGTTCCTCTTACCCAGCACTTTAATTTGATTGTTAAAAATATCTATGTCCGATTCGGTCAGGTTCAGTAGC
>CALMNJ010000161.1 GCA_937868675.1 uncultured Bacteroidota bacterium
TTACCAGCACAATGTAATGCAGCCACAGCGCAATACGGTTGAAAACCGAAAGCTGCCGGTGCTCCCGTTGCAGGGCCATTTTGCGCAGGTCGGTAATAGATATTTTGTGGAATATTGAAATGACCTTATTTAACTAAGGCAAGCGATTCTTCGATAAAAGCATAGGTGCTTAATATCTCGGGCTTGCCGTCAACCACCGCCACATCATGTTCGAAATGGGCGCTGGGCTTACCATCGGCGGTAACAATGGTCCAGCCATCACGCAGGTGTTTGATTTCCTTAACGCCCATGTTTATCATGGGTTCAATGGCGAGCACCATACCTTCAGTAATTTTAGGTCCGTTGCCACGTTTTCCAAAGTTTGGTACTTCCGGGTCTTCGTGCATTTTCCGGCCCAGGCCATGCCCTACAAGGTCCCGCACCACACCATATCCATGCTTTTCGGCATGTTGTTGAATAGCATAGCTAATGTCGCCGATGCGGTTACCGCTCACCATTTGTTGTATGCCCAGATAAAGACTTTCTTTGGTTACGGCGATCAGCTTCTTTGCGTCTTCACTTATTTCTCCAACCCCAAAGGTGTAGGCGTGGTCTCCAAAAAAACCGTTTTTCTTAACCCCGCAGTCTACCGAAATAATGTCACCATCCTTAAGCGGATTTTTACCCGGGATGCCATGAACTACAGCTTCGTTAACCGAAATACAAAGAGTTGCCGGAAAATCGGGTGCTCCCGATGGGCTTCGGTAACCTTTAAAAGCTGGCGTTCCACCATTGTCGCGTATATACTCTTCGGCCAGTTTGTCGAGCTTTGCAGGAACTACGCCAGGTTTTATTTCACGGGCAATAATGCCCAAGGTTCGGGATACCATCAGCGCCGATTCGCGCATGAGTTCAATTTCCTCACGTGTTTTAAGAACAATGTTGTTCATTTTGATCCGAATAATTTTTTAATGAAAGAGCCTTCGTTCTTTTTGTAATTGCTGTGAGCCTCGGCATTCCGCAACTGGTGTTCAAATTCGCCACCCTCGGGGTGAAGCGTGCTCCATATTTCGCTCCAGCCTATAAAGCCGCCCACGTTACGGTCATCAATAAAAATATCTGCGTTCAGCTTGCGTGATACGTTTCCATCAAGTGTCTCTTCGGGATAATTTTTATTAACGGCGTAAAACACCACTCCATTTTGTTCACAATAATCAACCGCTTCCTGCAACAAAGGACCGGTGCGTATAGTCCACAAAATTAGCTTGTGGCCTTTTTGCTGAAGAGCTTTGAGCGTAGCAAAAGCAAAGAGCATTTCTTTACCAATGGCCGGATATTTGTGCTCCACAATGGTGCCGTCAAAATCAACCGCTATTACTTTGCTATCGCTGTTTATAAAACTCTGCATGGTTATATGTTTTTGGCCGAAAGCACCTCCAGATCAGGGCCAAGTTCGTAGAGGCGTGGTTCGGCAGTTCCGATTTCAAATTCAAGGATTTGAGCCGGAGTCATTTTTTCAAGATACATAATCAGCGCGCGAAGGCTGTTGCCATGGGCCGCTATGACAATGTTTTTTCCGGCTTTTAATTTTGGTACAATTTCTGATTCGAAGTAAGGAATCACCCGCTCTGCCGTATCTTTAAGGCTTTCGCCATTGGGTGGAGGAACGTCAAAACTGCGGCGCCAAATTTTTACCTGATCATCACCATATTTTTGCGCCGTTTCGGCTTTGTTCAGCCCCTGTAAATCGCCATACATGCGCTCGTTGAGGGCTTTGTTGTAAATCGGTGTAATAGGCACATGTCCGGCTTCCTGTAAGGCAAGCGTAAGTGTGTTTTGTGCGCGTTTCAGCGCTGAGGCGTAAGCATAATCAAAACGGTAACCCTGAAGTTTTTTACCGGCGTTCTTTGCCTCTTCAATTCCTTTGGGGCTTAGCTCTACATCTACCCAACCCGTGAATTTGTTCTCGAGGTTCCAGATGCTTTGGCCGTGCCTGAAAATAATAAGTTGCGACATAAAATTTATACACTGCAAATATAGGATTTTACGGGCGTTGAAAGGTCACAAAATGAATACGCAGAAACGCACTTGTTCTCAAAAACAGGTCGAACATATCCTGCCTGCAAAAGGATACCTGTTGGCCGGAGGCAGAAAGGGCAGGTCACAACATGGTACAAATCCTGAAAATGAAGAAAACTTTCGTTACTAAGCATTAAAGGTAAAATCAATTTACCACATCAGTGCATTTCTGATTGTGCCCTTGTTTTATTATATTTGTTTATCACGACATTTTGAGTTTAAAACGCATCATAATACTGTATTTGCTGGCCCTGGGAGGCTTTATGCACGCTCAGGATATACACTTTTCGCAATTTAACGGATCGCTGCTTAATTTGAGCCCTGGTCACACAGGTTTGTTTGACGGAGATTACCGCCTGAGTGCTATTTACCGCGGCCAATGGTATGCCGTGCCTGTATCGTATTCAAGTTTCAGTATGAACGGCGAAATGCGCTACAAGCCCGATCTTGGTAAACCCCATGCAGTGGGTATTGGTGTTCTTTTTAATAACGACCACGCCGGTTATGCCAATTACGGTGGCAATCAATTTTATGGTAGCGCCAGTTATATATACATGGCCCGGGCCGACTCCTCGCTCATCGTAACCATTGGGGCTAACTTTGGTCTTTGCAGCCTTGGTTTTGACTACACAAAAATGACTTTCGACAAACAGTTCAACGGTTTTCAGTTTGATCCCGGTTTGCCCACCGGCGAAAACTTTGGCCGCACCAGCCAGCAGTATTTCGATTTCAACATTGGCTCGGTGGCGCAGTATGTGCTTAACCGCAAACACAAGTTTAGTTACGCCCTGGGGGTGTATCACCTCACACGGCCAAAGCTTGCTCTGCAGGGCAACGATGTTCGCTACGTGGATTATAAATTCAGCAACTGTTTGGGTTACACAAGCCCAATTGCCGAACGCACTGATATTGTGGCAGAGGCGCTCATCAGCAACCAGTCTCGTTATTATGAGCTTATCCCGCATGTTGGCCTTAAATACTATATGAGCCGGCCCGAAAATAAAGCGGTGAGCGCCGGGGTGTGCCACCGAACCCGCGATGCCCTGGTGGTGCGGGCAGGGTATAGCAACAAAACCCTCCTTAGCGGTATTGCTTACGATATAAACCTGAGCCGTTTTAATATTGCAAGCAACTATCGCGGCGCGTTTGAAGTGTTTGTAACCTATGTGATTAAAAACAACTATAATTTTTCCGCTAAAAAAAGGGCCTGCCCAAGCTTCATGTGAAAGAACCACTTTTTTTAAAAATACTTTTTTGCTGCACCCTTCTCGTTGGTTTCCATGCCGGGGCTCAATCAAAACGCATGCTCGAGTATCAGGCTGATCTGGCCGTGAAACGGAAAGACTGGCATGTGGCGGCACAGCATTATGCCCGGCTGCTGGCGCGCGTTACGGGTAGCCTGCGCATACGTTATCAGTTGGCTGAGGTATGCCGCATGGATTATGATATTGACCAGGCTCTGCGCCAGTATGCCTATGTTGTAAAAAAGGACGAAAAGAGTAAATACCCCCTTAGCAATTACTGGCTTGGGCACCTGTATAAAAGCAAGGCTCAGTATGTGGAGGCAAAAAAGCGTTTTCTGGTGTTTTTGTCATTTAAATCCGATAAACCCGAGTTTCAGTATTTTAATACCCGGGCTAAAATGGAGGTAGAGGCCTGCGACCTGGCGCCACAACTCATGCAAAAGCCTGTGAGTGTAAAAATGGAAAGCTTCGGATCGCCGGTAAATACTAAGGCCAGCGAATTTGCACCCCTCGAAATGGACAGTGTGTTTTATTTTTCCTCCATGAAAACCATTGAAAGCAAAGGCGAAGACCCTGAGATACTTAACAACCGGATTTACCGGAGCGATTATAAAAACGGGAAATGGCAAAAAGTAAAAGCGCTGGATACATCCATCAATAAGCCTGCGTTTCACAATTCCAATGTAACCTTCAGCGCCGATGGGAAAAAGATGTTTTTTTCGCGTTGCATGCCTAAAAATGAAACCGAGTACAATTGCGATTTATATGGTGCAGAATGGAAAAATAAAAAATGGGAGGCCGAAAAAAAACTAGCTGAACCGGTTAATTTACCCGGGTATAATAGCAGTATGCCGCAAGTTTCCATACTGGACGGCAGGCAGGTGTTGTTTTTTTGCAGCGACCGCCCCGGTGGACAGGGAGGTCTGGATATCTGGTATTGTTTCCGAACCGATAGCGGCACATACAGCCCGGCCATAAACGCTGGTAATCAGGTAAACACGCCAGAGGATGAGCTCTCGCCCTGGTTCTCTCAAAAAGAAAAACTGCTTTACTTTAGCAGCTCCTACCATAAAGGGTTAGGGGGCTACGATATTTTTAAGAGCAGTTACACCAACGGCGGTTTTACCGAGCCGGTTAATGCGGGATATCCAATTAATACCAGCCACAACGATATGTATTACTCCGTCAATAAACGTTCCACCCGGGTGTACATATCCAGCAACCGGCAGGGTACTGTTTTTGAGGGGAAAAAGCCCTGTAATTGTAATGACATTTATTCGTTTAATATAGATACTGTAAAGATTAAAGAGCCGCCCAAACCTCCCGTGATTGAGCCGCCTAAAAAAGTGGATACGGTGGTGGTAATGAAAGAGCAACTTAAATTATTGGTACCTCTTACGCTTTACTTTCATAACGATGAACCCGATCCGCATTCGCGGGGTATTACAACGACCCGCTCTTACGAAAGCACGTTTAAGGAATACGAGGCCATGCTGCCCCATTATGCCGACGAGTACGGACGCGGTCTGAAGGGCGGCGTGAAGGAAAATGCAGTGAACGAAATCACAACTTTTTTCAACGATAGCCTTGAAAGCGGTTTTCACAACCTGCAGAAGTTTTGCGCCACGCTTAAAAAAGTGTTGCTTAATAACGAAACCGTTAAAATTACCCTGAAGGGATACTGCAGCCCGCTGGCCAGTACCGACTATAACATTAACCTGGCGAAGCGCCGCGTTAGCAGCCTTTTAAATTACATTAATCAATACGACAATGGTTTTTTTACGCACTACCTTGATAATAAAACCGAAAAGGAGGGGAAGTTACTGATAGAAGAGGAGGATATTGGTGAATTAGGTACAACACATGCAAGCGACGATTTGAAGGATAAACGAAACTCCGTGTATAGCCCCCATGCTGCGGCCGAGCGCAAGATACAAATACTGGCCATACGCTTTGATTAGGTTTATCTGATGGTTTCGGTAACATAGAAATCTGAAACATTTCACACCTAGCTTCTCCAGGACAGGATTCTAAAATCCGTTCTCCACAAAAAAATTCTTCGGGTATGTTTCAGTATTGTTCAGGTTCAGATTACATGGATTAATGAGTCAGATGGCATTTAATTGAAGGCAATTGTAATTCACTGAATCAGGCACCTTAAAAACGTAATGTTAAAAATTATGTGCAGTTAAATAACTGCATTATATTTGCTGTCAGATAACTGCATGTATGGAAGCACGGAGAGATATTTTTCAGGCCATTGCCGACCCCACGCGCAGGGCTATATTGTGCTTACTGGCTGCCCGGGCCATGACACCTGGTGATATTGCCGGGAATTTTGATTCTTCCAGACAAACCATTTCGAAGCATATTCAAATTTTACACGAGTGCGGTCTTGTAAAACAAAAACAGAATGGGAGGGAAATACATTACCATATTAGCCCGAAAAAAATTAATGAAATAGATAAATGGGTAGCGCAATTCAGAAAACTTCTGGAGGCTCAGTTTTCGCAGCTTGATGACGTATTATTAAAACTTAAAAACACAAAAAATGAACGGGAATTTATTATTTGACTTTAAAATTGACAGGGCAACCAAACAGGTATTTATAACCAGAGAGTTTGATGCCAGCCTTGCACTTGTGTGGGATGCATTTACCACGGCAGAAATCCTTGATCAATGGGTAGCCCCAAAGCCATTTATGGCACAAACAAAACACATGGATTTTACGGTTGGAGGGCGCAGGTTTTACGCCATGGTTGCGCCCGACGGGCAAAAGCGCTGGCAGATTCAAAAGTATCTTTCTATCAGTCCCAAAACCAATTTTAAGTTTTTCAGCGTCTTTGCCGACGAGCATGAAAATCCCGAACCACTTGGTTCGGAATGGGATTATACCTTTAGTGAACAAAACGGAAAAACAACCGTGCGGATTATAATTTATAACGAATCGCTTGAGCGCCTTGAAAAAATGATTGAGATGGGTTTCACCGAAGGTTACAAAGCTTCGATAGCAAATCTGGAAAGCGTTCTGGCAGAGTTGTCTGAAAAATGAGAACGCAATAGTTGAATGAATTCTGATACAGCAAACATGTATGAATGTTAAGGAACTGATCAAAACCTACATCACAACACAGCCCGGACAAAAACGTCTGGATATGGAGGTCTTGCACAAACTGATGCTTAAAACGGCACCGGGGTGTAAATTGTGGTTTCACGATGGAAGGAATGAACAAAACAAGATTGTATCCAATCCAAATATTGGATACGGTGCTTTTTTGATTAAGTATGCCGGCGGAAAGACAAAAGAATGGTTCAGGATCGGAATCAGTGCAAATACCACCGGGATTTCGGTATATATTCTTGGTCTTGCTGATAAAACCTATCTGGCCAAAACATTCGGAAAAAAAATCGGCAAAGCCAGTTTAACGGGTTATTGTATTAAGTTTAAATCACTAAAGGATATAAATATTGAAGTGCTGGAGGCCGCCATCCGGTATGGAATGACTGCAGAAGATTAGGCGCCTTAAAATAAAATTAGAATCATGAAGGCACCGGCGAGAGCTCGCTTGCCATTCCAGAAGGGGCACTTTATTGGCTATTTTGAATTATTCTGACAGGCGAAAACAGAGCTTTTACCACACTTTTTTTGGCGCCGATTGCGTTTTATTCTTTCATAACCTTTAAAGCGTATTGTCCTTCGTGACTTTGAATTCTCAGAAAATAAATGCCCCTGGGAAGTTGCGATGTGTCCAGTTCCTGACGGGCTTCGGGCCCGGATATTATCATAAGCGACTGCCCCAGGGTATTACAGAGAATCAACGATTCAATGCGGGTATTATCAGTGGTTTCAATAATCAGTTTATCGCCAACCGGGTTTGGATATACCCGATAATTTATGGCGTTTGGCCAATCTCCATTTAAACCTG
>CALMNJ010000162.1 GCA_937868675.1 uncultured Bacteroidota bacterium
GGGGGGGGGGGGGGGGGGGGGGGGGGGGGGGGGGGGGGGGGGGGGGGGGGGGGTACGGAACGGCCCTACTTTACACACGATCCTCTTTTTCATGCCGGCTGTTATTATGTGCAGGAAGCCGGCAGTATGTTTATTGAAGAGGTGCTTAGACAGTGTGTTGACCTAAGACAAAATATTCGGGTACTGGATGCCTGCGCCGCACCAGGCGGGAAAAGTACACTCATAAATTCGTTACTCAGCCCCGGCAGCATGCTGGTGGCAAATGAAGTGGTAAAAAACCGGGCTGGTATTTTGGCGCAAAACCTGTCGCGCTGGGGAACTGCAAACACGGTTGTTACCAACAATGGTACAGAAAAGTTCAGTGCGCTCGAAAACTACTTTGATGTTATCGTGGTTGACGCGCCCTGCAGCGGAAGTGGTCTTTTCAGAAAACAACCCGAAGCCATACACGAGTGGAGCCCGGGAGCGGTGGTAACCTGTTGCCGCCGGCAAAAAGAAATTTTAAACGATGTGCTGCCCGCTCTCAAAAAAAACGGCCTGCTTATTTACAGCACCTGCTCCTACTCCAAACAGGAAGATGAGGAAATTATTGAATGGTTGACTAATGATATGGGAACCGAACTTGTGACGCTGAATACCGAACCGAACCAGGGAATTGTGGATACAGGTAAGGGCCTACGCTTTTATCCACACCTCACGGCAAGTGAAGGCTTTTTCTGTGCCGCTCTCCGAAAAACCGGTGGCGAAAATTTTTCAACCACAAAAAAAACCAGACCGGTACACGAAAATAAAAAGGAAACGGCAATCATAAACGAATTTGTCCATCAGCAGGAACTCCAACTTGTTAATGATGGTGGCCGCCTTCGCCTGATGAATGAGGCTGTGCACGATTTTTTAACCACCACCGGAAAACACTTCTATTTTAGGAAAGGCGGTGTACTTGCAGGTGAAATCAAGGGCGGAGAGCTAGTGCCTGATCAGGAGCTTGCCTGGAGTTTCAACTTAAAAGAATCGTTACCCCGGATGGAACTTACACTTGTAGATGCTCTCAGGTATCTTAAAAAAGAAAATGTACCGGTACAAACCGATAAACTCGGTTTGCACCTGGTTAGTTATAAAAACCAAGGAATAGGCTGGGCCAAATGTTTGCCGAACCGCATTAACAACTACCTGCCGAACGAGCTCAGGATATTAAGGTAAGAACCGCTTAATTTTGCGAGTGAAGCGCCATTCCGTTGCCTTCGCTGTCAACAAAAAAGGCCATGTAGCCGACGTCATCGCTTATTTTTGTTTTGGGCATGGTAATTTTTCCGCCAGCCGCTTCTATCCTGCCAAGCACATGATTCATATCAGGATTGGCGTTCAGATAAATTTTTGAGCCGTGTGCGCTGGGCTGATGCATGTCGCTCTGGGCCAGTCCGCCGTTAGCTTTTCCGCTTCCCATTTCGGCGGGAAAAAAAGCCATTTTCATTCCCATCATTTCCTGCTCCTCCATCTGGATTCCAAAGATGGATTCGTAAAATTTTTTTGCGCGGTTAATGTCAAGAGCCGGTATTTCGAACCAGTTCAGGCTGTTTTCGTTTGCTTTCATGTTGTTTGTTTTAAGTTAAACTTCAGTGATTTAAATTAAGCATTTGTTAGCCCCGAAATGTTATTCATCAATTATTACATGATTATTATTTCTTTTTGGATGCGACACTTTTGTTCCCTTCAACAGCCACCTTTACCCATTTATCAAAGGCCTTGCCTGCATAACCTTCGGCAGCCACGAGCAGCCACCCTTTCATGGGCTTGCCACTTAAGTCGAAAATCCGGACTCCCTTTTCCCTGAGCAAATCGTCGGTTTGCTCAGGTGTGCAGCGCACCATCAAATCGTCTTTATTTACTCCCATGCACATTTTATTGCTTACCATATAGGCTACGCCGCCAAACATTTTTTTCTCAACCGCTTTGTGAGATTTTAAAGCCTCCCTGATCTGTGACGAAAGCTTTTCATTGAATGCCATCGTACTTATTTTTATTAATGAAGATCGAATGAGCGTACCAGATCGCGATGAGGACTTGCAGAGTGGCAATCTGTACACGCAGCGCCGTTTTTCGAAATATCGTATTGCGTATCGCCATTCGGTTTATATTCGGCCCACACCCACGCATTTGATGCGTAACGCGATGAGTTGTCCTTTTTCATTACCGCGTAAAGCGTCAGGGCCCCGCCACTATAAACCTCCTTAACAACAAGCGAGCCCTTCGGAAATTCGCCACCCTGCGGGAGTTTTCCATCGGCACCAAGGGCGGCCAGAGCCGTTGCATTGAACTTGGGTTTGAAAGTGCCATGCGGGCTGCCGCCACCCGGACTGTATATCGTGTCTTTACCTTTATAAAATGAAAGTCCCGATGCTGTTGCGTCGCTGTATAACTGATGATTCGTCTTTTTTTTGCATTGAAGAAGCACAAACAAGATAAAAAACAAAATTGCGGCTACCGAAAATTTTCTCCTGATGTTCATTATACATTTTACCATCTAATTTAGTAATTAAACCTGATTGACCGGCGTTCCCTTCAGTATATCATGTCCCACCCCGCCCGGGAGCAGCCTGTAAACCGGTATCTTGATATTCAGCTCGCGACAAAGTTTCCTGATCCTTTCGTCAATCTGCTCTGCCGAATAGCGAGATGAAAAATGTCCCAGAACCAGGGTTTCGATATTGAGCTCAGAAACCATTTTCATTACCTCTTCAATATTACTGTGCAGGTTTCGGTTTGTATAGTTTGCACTCAGTTCCTGCGGTTCCAGAAAAGTAGCTTCGTGAATCAGTACTTTCGTGTTGTTCCATTTTTGATAATCGTCAACCGGTGTGTCGCCTGAGTATTTAATTAAACCGGTTTGATGTAATTCTGTAATTTCGTCCTCTCCTTTGTCTCTTTTAAGACTTCTCAATTCTTCACCCGATAAACCCTGGTACTTTTGTCTGAGTTTTGCCACCTGCCGGTAAAGAGAAAATCCCATGCTTTTGAATTGATCCGGTGGGGCTTTAACATGACTATTACGGATAGCTTTTACATAAAGTTCTTTATTAATCTGCACCGATTGATTATCCTCTATACCATTCCAAATGCCGCCTTGCGACTGCGGATCGAAATTTTCAGAAAACTGTTTCAGGGCCTGAAATGAGCCGCAATGTTTTGGGTAATAAATTTTTGGTGCATCCTGGCGGGCATTGAGCTGCCTGAACTGGAGGAGCCCGGTAAGGTGATCGCGGTCGGCATGTGAAATGAATACATGATTTATTTTCCTTGCCTTTTGCATGAGTCCTGCAGTAAGCCCATCACCGGCATCAAACAAAACACCAGCCTCTTCAATAAAGTACCAGGTTGAAAAAAGAGCGGTAGAATAACCGGTTATTGTAAAATTCATATTCAGTTCCCTGTGATTCTCAAAAATAACCAAAATACGTATCCGGATGGGTACGATCGTTATAAAGAAAATCAAACCATTCATTCCAAAAACATGACATTTCATCAAGTTCTGATTTTTTTTACTATCCGTTAATTGAACTTTGAGTTAAAGGCGGAGTCCGAAAAGCCTGCAAAAGAGTAGGAAAACCTAAAAAAAATTACAATGATGAAATCAAAATTAGTTTCGGGAATGCCGGTTATTTTCTTCAACCTGCAATTAGCCGCTTGTTTACTCTGCGGTAATATGGTTAATGCCCAAAGTGTGTTTAACAAACATGGCGACTTTGCCTCAGCAAACGACATACTTTCTATGGCAACCATTAACGGGTCGGGTCATCTGGTGATGATCGGAAAATCGGACGGCCCTACTGGAAGTTCTCTGCCATCAATGGTATCGCTGATGGCTGAAGTAGATAAATTTGGCGTTACCTATATCAACAAATACTTCGCTTTTTACGATCCTGCTACTCAAAACTATTACGAAACAGTGACGAATGGGATATGTTATGACAATGGTGTTTATTTCCTTACCGGGAAAATCAAAGATCCATTAAACGGTAATGAAGATGTTTTTGTTTCAAAATTCAATACGAGCGGTATCGCCATTTCTACCAAACGGTTTGATCTGGATCACACAACGCTTGAGGAGGGTGTAAGAGTATTGGTTAACGACAATACTGTTTACGTAACTGGCGTTACTAATAACAGAGCAGTAAATTATAACTATCAAACCACTACACTCCCTTTGCACTCAACATTTATTCTTGGACTTGATCTCAATTTAAATTTATTATCGGCTACACGTATTGAATTCCCCTACCTGCAAATATCGCTTGAGGTAAAGGACTTCGACGGTAACCCGAATGGCCCAACAGGTTTTGAGTTGGCTTTGGTTGGCTATTTACGAGGAGCGGATGCCAACCTCATTGATCTTAATTTGCCCTATGGCGGAACACACACATCCAGCTTCATGATGCGTTACTCGCCCGCTTCATCAAGTTTGATCTCCTTCCTTGTTTATTATTCCTTTTTAGGAGGAGCTCCTAATAATACAGAGTCGCTCTATTTTGAAGACATTAATCGTGAAGTTCATAACAATGGTGGCGGAACCAATCGAACCATTTACAATATTGCCGGCCAGATTGAAACTCAGATCAGTTCGACCAGCGGCGGAAACTTCTTCTACGCCGGATTGTATGACGAAAACGGAATTATGTTTTGGGAAAGGCCTTTTGCCTGGAGAAGCCTTGCTTCGATGATGCAAAACAATTATGTTGGAACCGACAGTCATGGTTATGAACTGAGGGGCAGAGATGATGCCAACGTTCAGGGACGAGTTCACTACTATGGCATCGGAACATCGTGGAATAATTCCGGCAATAAAGACATGTTCTTTATCCACTTCGCATACAACCATGCAAACGGGACAGACATACCATTAAATGCTTATTACTCTACCGGCAAATCAGATTTCTTCAGTTGC
>CALMNJ010000163.1 GCA_937868675.1 uncultured Bacteroidota bacterium
CCGCATCGCGATAATTAATAAAAGGGATTTTGTTATTGCGGAGGTACTCTACAAGCCACATGTACCACTCAAGCCATGTTTTAAACGAGTGCGAAAAGTACCGGTCGTGAAAATCAATACCAAGATATGTCAGATTGTTTTGTTGAGCTTTTTCTATGAGTTTTATCGTATTTTCCTGGGCCTGTTTGAGATGGAGTGATTGCCAGCTTTTATAATTTTCAATTATCCAGCCATCCATTATCTGGAACGGAAACTCCCACATGTTACCAATCCTGTAAGGATTCCTGAAGCTATGCTCTGTACTATCGTAATTATACCCTGCCCTGGCCAGCATACCGTAGGTTTCGCTTGTATTACGCACGTAATGCATACGAATACCAAAATCCTTTTGGCCGGTAAGTTTCGCAAACAATGTGTGTTCCTCATTAATCCGCATGGCATCGGCATACTCAATACCATGAAGCCCAATTTCGCACCGGCGGCTTTTCATTTGCTCTATCCACAAGAGAGCCGATGTGTTTGAATAATTAAGGCCCACGCCTTTGCTCACTGCTACAAAAAATGAGGAAGGAACGCCATTAATATTGTTGAAGGTAATAAGCTCATCAATATTCTGCCACTTATTCTTAAAAAAATCGGACCAGCGTAACGTGTACTCCCGCAGGTTAATTTTACCGTTCATTAATTCAATGTGCATGCGCAACATGTATTTCGGGATAATGGTATCGCGAAAGAGATGTTCCCAAACGGTAATGTGGTCAATATCATGAGAGATAATCGCTTTCATGGCGTTACCGCTTTTTTCCTTTCATTACCAGTTCCAATGCTGTTCCAACTTTTTCCACATTGCTGTAGGGCACCAGTTGGCCTCCAAACTCTCTGAAATAACGTTCAATGCTTTCATTCATCGAGCCTTCAAAATCAAATTCTGAAAGTCCGAGTGCCTTTGCTTTCAAAATACTCTGCCACATGCAGCTTACCCCGGCCCCTTTGCTTTTTTGAGCGTCGTCAAAACCTCCAAAAAGGTAAATGGCCCTGTTTCGGTATATGAGGCAAAATGTGGAGGCAATTATTTTTCCGTTTTTCCGCGCTACAAAAGCAAAAGAATTGTTAGCGTCGGCGTAGCGCAACAAAATATTTTTGATAATGTCCGGATTTTTATATTGCCGGTTCCGCTTTAAACTCTTCACCGCCAGCTCGTGCACGGCCGCATAATCTGAAGACGGCATTATTTCAAGTTGCTCCTTCTGCGCCTTGTTAAGGCTTTGCCGCTTTTCGGAAGCCAGGTTATCATATAGTTCCTTTTCGTTTTTGGAAAGATCGAGCACATAAGTGAAACGGCTGGTGGCACGGTATTTTTTCCAGATAAAGGGCTGTGTATCGGTAACAAAAGCGGGCAGGTTAATGCTCCTGAGGTCGGCCTTGATATGATTAAAATAGTCGGCAACGAGGCTCACTATATCTTTATTAAACGTATTGCGCCCCACCACCGAGTTGGATGGATTGAGGTAAAATAAATCTATATCGGGTGTACAGGGCAGGTTAATTACAAACTTAAAAATGGCTTTGGTAAACGTATAATACACAAAGCAGCCAATAACTTCGCCGTTTTTGTTACATATGGCGCAGCGCGAAACCTGCGCTTCCGGAAAACAGGAAAGCCAGGCTGGTGAATTAAAAACAATCGCGTGCCTTTCAACAAAGGCATTTAACTTCCCTTCCAGTTCGGTTCCTTTATTTACTTTTTCAATCTTCAAAATAATTCGCGCTTTTTGAACTTAAGCAACAGCTCTATTGGCAAATGCCCTTTGTTTACCGTATAGTACGGGTAAAGTTCCGGACCAAAACTCCTGAAAAATTTCTCGACTCCCTTCAGCATGGAACCTTCGAAATCAAACACCGTACAGCCCAGTTCCTTGGCATACTGAATGCTGTGCTGCACAAGTAAATTATTAATGCCACCAGGACGGTCGCCCTTTTTGAGGCCCGCGAGTAAATAATAACAGGTATGAAAATCGTGAATACAAAACACGACGCCCTTTAATTCTCCGTTGTGTCGTGCTTCCATACTGAACGAATTATCCGGGCTGGCGAATTTTTTGAAAATGCCGTTCAATTCGTGCCCGTAAACATTGGCACCCGCATCGGTGAGTGAGTTTTTCAGAAAGGTAAAAAGCTCGTCGGCGTTCAGCTTGTTGCGGCTTACTTCCACCCCATCCTTAATGGCTTTGTTGATTGCATTACGGTTTTTGCTATCGAAATTGCTTACAATGGTTTCCAACGATTGTGTAAGGTCAATACGGTAGGTGTAGTTAGGCACAACCTTATATTTACTCCAGATAAAAGGTTGCATATCCTTTATGGCTACCGGAAATGCCATTACGGTGAGGGCCGCTTTCTTTGCACTGATAAAATCGCAGACATCTGCCACTACTTCTTTGGCAAAACTGTTTGCTGCCGATTTATTTTTGGAAGGCGAACTGAAGAACAGACCACAATGCGGCGTGTAAGGCGGCAACTTAATAAACCGGAGTCCCATACGACGTGTATCGAGGTACCAGAACCCGCCAATTATCTGACCGTCATCTTTATAAATGCCAATTGTACGAAGACTCTTATCGTAAATAGAC
>CALMNJ010000164.1 GCA_937868675.1 uncultured Bacteroidota bacterium
CCGGCAGTAAGCACTCGTACGATAAGGGGCTTTATAAATACAGTTGTATTTTCCGAGACACAGCTACAACAAGAGCCATTGACCTGCGGCTGTTTATCCGCAACGGTATGATGCACGAAATCTGTACTCCTTACGACACCACCATTGGTTTAAAGGGTTGGACAAAAGGTTTTATGGAATCGTTTGAACCCATAGATACGGTTGTTGGAAAAAACATTTTTGAAAACAAATTTCAGGCCCTCCTCAACGATTTATCAGGGCAGGACACGTTAAAAAGGCAGCAGGCCAACACATCGTTGCACACTGCGGTTGGCATGCACAAGGCGTTTGCCGACGATTTCATAAAGTTTATTGGTAGCGAGCGCTTTCATTGGGTGAACGAAGAAAGTCGTGCTCAGCTGCTTGTTAACGGGGGCAGCATTGAGAACGAAACCATTATAGAGCCCTATAAAAAACTGTACAAACACTACACCGACAGTTTTTATCTACAATTATGCGTGCTGAAGGGGCTTGGCAATCTCAAAACAGCAAAATCCTACGAGGCTTTCTATTCTCTACTGATGCAGGAAACGCCGCTGGTAGGTGCCGACAACTCGATAAAAGATGTTTTTTCGGCTCTGCACGATTCACTTGAATTGTGCCGTAAATTCTTTCCCGGCATGCTTACCCTTACCCGCTACGACGAATACCGGGATGCGGTTTACAGTCTGATGGCAGACCTCGTGAATCAAAAACTGCTTATACCGGCAACCTACACACTTCAGAAAGAAAATATTTTGGTTGACGCCAATCTGGCCCTTAAGCGCTACACCCCGGTAACCGGCAAAAACACCACGAACGAGGATTACGGTAATTTCGATTACCTGGATAAAAACGTGAAAGAACTGGCAGAAAACATCAAACTTAATCTTGATGCTTATTCGAACAATAACCTTTACAAAGGCTCGAGATACTTACGGAGCATTGATTTTTATAACCGCCATGCATTGGTTAATTATGCTTATGTACTGGCTCCTTTCTACAGCAGTGATGATAAATGCCGGCAGTACTTTTCAAAACTTACCAAACTGAAAGCGCAAAACATTGTCATGCCCGTAACTATCAATCTGCTGAAACAAAACATTACATTAAACGATACGCTTGTACCCTATTTTTGCCGCAATAAATACACACGAACCTTTTTTTACAGCGAACTCGAAAAAGAAAAACTTACCCGTTATTTCGACAAAAACTATCTGAACCAGAGTAGCCTCAATGAGTCTTTAGTCTCAAGTCAGAAGCAACTCAATATCTACTATAATTATGATAAAGAGAAAGTAAAAAAGGACAGTATTTCGCTCATTAAAGTGCTGCCGGCAACTAACCGTTACCAGAAAGGAAAAATGTACGTTTACCGCTTACAAAAAGGCAAAAACGACGATGAACAATGGAGCGCCGTGTTTGTACCCGAGAGTCACGAGAGCCTTAGTTCGCATATTGAAATGGTGAGTTCGGGGTACTTTATTGATAAAACAAAAACCGATCAGGAAAACCTTAACGATCTGCTTGATTATTTTTACCTCAACTTTCGCAAACGCGCAGGAAATCAGCACACCAATTATGATTGAGCAGCATTTTTATAACTATCTTTGCCACCTATGAATTTCAGCAACGATACCGAAGCCGTTGAGGCTTTTGTTCACAAGTGCAAGCAACTTAACACCGAAATTGCCAAAGTAATTGTTGGCCAGGAAGACACCGTTAAAAATGTACTTATTTCTGTTTTTAGCAAGGGGCACTGCCTGCTTGTTGGTGTTCCGGGGCTTGCCAAAACACTTCTTGTAAATACCATTGCCGATGCCCTGGGTTTAAGCTTTAACCGTATTCAGTTTACTCCCGATCTGATGCCGGGCGACATCATAGGCAGTGAAATTCTGGACGAACAACGTAATTTTAAATTCATTAAAGGCCCGCTTTTTGCCAACATTATTCTGGCCGACGAAATTAACCGCACCCCTCCCAAAACACAAGCGGCTCTTTTAGAGGCCATGCAGGAAAGACAGGTTACGGCCATGGGAAAAAAATATGTACTGAATGATCCGTTCTTTGTGTTGGCAACACAAAACCCTATTGAGCAGGAAGGCACGTATCCGCTGCCCGAAGCCCAGTTAGACCGGTTTATGTTTAATGTTTGGCTTGATTACCCCAAGTTTAGTGAAGAACTTCAGGTTGTGAAACTCACAACCACCAATACGAGTGTAAGGGTCGAAAAAGTTCTCAACGACAAAGAAATTGTTTTTTTTCAGGATCTCATCCGTAAAATACCGGTGGCCGACAATGTTATTGAATACGCTGTAAAACTGGTTAACAAAACAAGGCTCAACAGCGAATACTCTTCTGAAATTTCTAAAAAATACCTACAGTGGGGGGCCGGCCCACGTGCCTCGCAATACCTCATCATTGGCGCCAAATGTCATGCTGCAATACATGGTAAATTCAGTCCAGACATCGAAGACGTTAAAGCCATTGCCGAACCCATTCTCCGTCACCGCGTGGTACTTAACTACAAGGCCGAGGCCGATGGCATTACAGTAGAGGAAATTATCCGTCAACTTAAATAATCATCATGAAAGAGCTGCTCGACGACGAATCGCTTGACCCGAAAAAACTTTTTAATAAAGACGAATACAGCACCGTTATTATAGGCCGTGATGGTTTTACAGAAAAACAAAACGAACTGGCCGATGTGATTGAATCCTTGCTTGATCCAAATCTGGAGCGCGAAAAAAAAGAACTGTTGCTGGCTGAAATCAAAAAAGCAAAAGCCGGCAACATGCTTTTGAAGGCCATTGAAAGCTGCGACAAGTCCGGCGATCAGGCCAAACTTATTGCTGCCTGCTGGGAGTGCGACCTCGACTTCAGTGCACACTTTTTTAATTTTGTAAAGCTGGCCTGCAACTCCGATTTTTCGGTGGCTATGGAAGCCCTGACCGTTATTGAAAACTGCGAGGAAAAAATTGACAGCAATGAACTCAATAAAAGCCTGCTGTTTGCAAAGGAGAGCAATAGCACCAATAAAGAGCTTGTGAACGACCTGCTTAATAATATTGAACAACGCATGCTATAAGCATCATGAAAAAACTGCTGATCATAGGCGCGGGATTTGCCGGACTAAGGCTGGCCCGGAACCTTGCCGGCAGCCATTTTGAAATATGGCTTATTGATCGCAACAATTACCACCAGTTTCAGCCGCTTTTTTATCAGGTAGCCACTTCCGGACTCGAACCCAGTTCCATTTCGTTTCCATTACGCAAGGTTTTTCAAAATCAAAAAAACGTTCACATTCGCTGCGCCAGCGTCGAGAAAATAGATACGGCCTCAAAAAAAGTTATTACGGGCATTGGCTCTTTTGATTACGACTACCTTGTCATTGCCACGGGGGCCACAACGAATTTTTTTGGGAATACGGATATAGAAAAAAACGCACTGCCTATGAAATCGGTTAGCGAAGCCCTTTATCTCCGCAACAAACTACTACAAAACTTTGAAGATGCCCTTACCGCTGAGGCCAAAGAACAGGAAGCATTACTGAATGTGGTGGTGGTTGGAGCCGGCCCTACCGGTGTTGAAGTAAGCGGGGCTCTTGCCGAAATGAAAAAACATATCTTGCCAAAAGATTATCCGGAGCTTGATTTTAGCCGGATGAACATTTTTCTGGTTGAGGCTGGCCCCCGAACACTCGTTGCCATGTCGGAGAAAGCATCCGCAAAATCAAAAGAAAAAGCCTTGTAATTGTTGGCCTGACAGCGATAA